>JAYUVR010000257.1:0-9726 GCA_043753955.1 Archangium sp.
GTCGTGTGAAGTTGACGACGATTGCGGGGAAGAATACCGCTGCGTTGCCAAAAAATGCGACGTGCCGGGGTCACCCACCACCATTTGGAAGCCGAGCCCAGGAACGAGTTGGCAATGGCAACTGGTGGGAGCAATCGACACCACCATTGATGCTTCGGTATTTGTTCTCGACCTGTTTGAAGTGAGCGACACGACTATTCAAACACTGCACGAGCAGGGCCGCATCGTCGTTTGTCAATTTGAAGCGGGAACGTGGGAATCATGGCAACCCGATGCGACGAATCTGCCGGCTTCGGGCCGAGGGAAGAGTACTGGCTCTTCTGGTGAACAGTGGGTTGACATTCGGAGCCCTGAAGTGCGGGCTTTTGTGTCGTCACGTTTTGACCGCGCAGTTGGTCGTCAGTGCGATGCAGTTCTCCCGGCGGGCATGGATACGTACTCAGAAGACACTGGTTTTCCACTGATGGAAATGAACCAGAGCGAATACAATTTATGGCTCGCCGAAGAAGCACACCGCAGAGGTCTCTCAGTCGGTTTGAACAATGACGTTGAGCAGATCGGCGCCTTGGTGAGCGCTTTCGACTGGAGCTTGAACACGGAATGCTTTCGCTACGACGAATGCGAACTCTTGGCGCCATTTATTGGCGCAGGGAAAGCAGTCTTTCACGTCGAGTATGGAATGAGCACTCTGGCCAGCACGGTGTGCCCAGTCACCAAGCCGCTGGGGTTCTCGACCATCATCAAGAACAAGTCAGTCGATGACTTTCGTGTGGTTTGCCCTTAGTTTTCTTAGGACGTTCGAAAAAAGATTTTCTGCCGACACTTGCCCAGACAAGTAGTCTGATGTCTCGCCCTTCGAGGCCGAAATCAATTGGCGTCTCATTATGTGAGGCAGCCAAACGACCGGTTGAAGCGACACCCTCCCCTCCGCGAAGTGCATGTGGACCTTCGCCCCCCGGCAACAGAGTGCTGAACTACCGAGCCGTTGCCCGTTGGGAGGACACGGGATTCCACGTTTTGCCGATGGCCAGACAGTAGCGTTGAAAGGTCGAGATTTTCACGTCCGCACCAGACTCCAGTTTCGACACGACCGACGCCGAGGTACCCATTCTGGCAGCGACAACCGTTTGGCTGAGCCCCTGCCTTTCGCGTTGAGCTGCGAGTTGCCGAGCCACCTTACGTCTGGCCTCCGCCTCTTCCACGAGACGTGGAAACGCGGGGTTGCGAACGGTTCGTCTTGCAACGACTTCATCCAAAAAGTCCTGGGCCATAGTTCTTCTCCTGAAGAGAAGAATATGGCGCCGAAGCTATATCGTCAACGCTATGTCACGAACGCTATAAACGCTTTGACTTTAGCCGCTTTCCCCGAGCCCTCCATTCGGCGAGCCGACGTTCCGCCAGCTCCAATTCTTGCGTCGGAGTCTTCTGCGTCTTCTTGACGAACGCGCTGAGCGATAACAACACGGTGCTGAGCTTACCTTCCATCGAGAGGAGCACTCGGAAGGAACGTGTGGAAGCATCCGCCCTCACCTCGTAAACGTCACCGCGTAGGTGCTTGGCAGCCACCAAACCGCCGTGCGAAATCTCCTTCATTGCCGCAACGACCTCCGCCAACTCTTCGTCAGTCAGCGTATCGAGGAAGTCGCGAACAAGCCGCCCACCAGCGGAGGTCCGATAGTCCCGCCATCGGCGGCGTCGCTTGAGTGCGGGCTTGGAGTCGTTCGTCACTAGTATTGGCGTAGAGAAAACGAGCGCACCTTGCGCAGAATCCCAGTCTTGGTCAGAAAGTCGTGTCCAATTAACATGGGTTTGTATGTCATTCCGACGACCTCGTCAGCATGCCGCAACAACGCAGAACCAACTCCGGCCCCGCTCACTACCGTTGTCAATCCAACCAATCGTGTAAAAAACAGGGCACTCGAGCCAGCGCTCCACAATAGGTAAGAGCCGAAGGTGGATGGCCAAACACTGAGCTACAACTTCGCCGACACCAAGTTCACCCAGTTCGCGGCTCATTATGGATGGGAACGCGGCGCATCGCTCATCCGTCAAGTACCGACACCCCCACGTGTGTGGCTGCCGCTCAAATTCAAGGCCAAATCGTATCGACCTTTCCGCGGCCGCGTCCCACTCGCTTACGTAGCTCAGCCGTTTCACGACTACTCCTTCTCAAACAACCTACGAAGTACTGGAATGTTCTTCATAAGGTAGGCTAGATGTCTTTGTGAATGCTTCGGATCCTACTTACCCTGAGCCTGGCATTTCATACGGCGCTCTCAGCGGGCGGGGTATCTAAAGGTTTCGAAGAAAGATGTACTCAGTTATGCCCAGACGACGATTCAGAGGGCCACTGTGCACCGAGCTGTACCGATTGCGTTTGTTGTCTCCACCTTCGAGCCATTGCTGTTGGCTCGGAAGTGAATCTGGCCGTGCCTGTAGGTTCCCTGATGAAACCCCACTGGAATCAGGCTTTTCCACCCTCGCCTGAGCCCAGCGAAATACTTCACGTCCCTATACATTTTCTTGCGTAAGGCCTTCTGACAGAAGGTTGTTCCGGCTCGGCAACGTTGGCCTTGAGTCGGTAGGTCCATCTCTTAACGCAAGAGGTTTCATTTGTTTGCCCGTCTACTCACGACAGCACTCGTGCTGTGCCCGCACCTGGGCAGAGCTGCAGAACCCCATTCATCGTGTACAGAACGTTTGAGCCGGTCAAACGTGGTGGCCTGTGCATTGGCGGCCAACCTGACTGTTCTTGAAGAGGTCGCCGGTCAGAAAGCGGCGGAGGGTCGAGGAGAAGCTGTTCGCCCGCTTCTGCCGTCCAACCCGGTGCTTTCTAGCTCAGTAGCGTCTCGACAAGGCCCAACAGAGCAAAAACTGAATTGGTACTTCACGCTACAACAGGAATTTGAAGTGGCTGGACAACGTGGCCTTCGCGTTGCGGGAGCTCACCATGATCTTCAGGCTCAAACTCAGAGGCTTGCAGCCACGAAGGCGACGATCGCCGCTGCGTCGTGGGAGCTGTACTTCGAGCTCATCGCCTCGCGTGAACGGGTGAAGTTGGCGGTCAAGCTTGAGAACGCAACTGCGGAGCTGGCTTCCACAGTTGAGGCAATGACTTCAGGGGGCCTCTCTTCCGAGCTTGATGCCGACATTGCAACTTTCACCGCAATCAAAGCAAAACAAGAACGCATCAGAGTCGAACAACAAGCCGCCTCGGCTCATGCCCAGCTCCGCTCGCTCCTGGGAATTGACTCTGCGCTAACTGTCATAGGTGAGTTGGTGCCCCTCAGAAGTACAGTCGTGACAACACTCAAATCAAATCGCCCCGAGCTTCGCGCGGCTTACGAAACACGCGAGGCACTCAAACAAAAAATCGAACTTCTCAAACGCTCTCGGGTGCCAAACCCTACTCTGTCTTTATTCGTTCAAAACGATGGGTTTGATGAACGCGTTTTGGGCGTGGGGTGGAGTTTCCCGATTCCATTGCCTCAACCTGTGGGCCGTTCGCTCTTTGGTGAAATCACAGAGACGAGCGCCCTTGCGGAACGAGCCGATGCAGAAGCTGAGCGCATTGGTCGCGACCTCCAGCTCCAATTTGAGCTGGCGAAGAATGAGTATGAAGCCAACTTGCAAATCGTCACCCTCTACTCGGGTGAACGCATTCAAAAAACCCTCACCCGGCTTGCGCAAATCACAACCCAGGTGAAAGCCGCACGCCTCCCCGTTCGCGACGCCCTGGTAGCGCAGCAATCGCTGGTTGAGCAGCTCAGGGCCGAAATTGACGCAAGAGAAGCTGTCTGTGTGGCTTCTGTGCGGTTAACACACGCCTCAGGAATTTCCCTTGAAGGGGACTCGCTATGAGAGCCACACCATGGCGCCTTTTGGCGCTCTTCGGCTTCATCAGCTGCAGTTGTCAGGGTAAGGCCGTAAAGCCTTCTGAGGAAACTGTTCAACCTCATCGAGATGAGGAAGAGCATGACGAGCTGCCTCACCAAATCAGTATTTCAAAAGAAGATGTTGTCACCGCCGGCATTCGCACTGAGCTCTCGAAGCGAGCTGCCCTTGCAACCACGGTCAAACTGCCTGGCGAAATAGTCGCTGAACCTGATCGAACAGCGCGGGTATCGAGTGCCACTCCAGGCCGCCTCGAGCAGGTCACTTTTAATGAAGGCTCGCTGGTGACGAAAGGCCAGCCCTTGGCCGTATTGCGCGTGCCCGATATAGGCAGACTTCGCGGTACCTTTGGGGCCGCGAGCGCAAAAGCGAAAGCCGCGGCATCGAATGCGGAGCGACTTCGCTCGCTCAAAGAAAGCGGCCTTGGCTCTGAACAAGCTGTCATTGATGCTGATGCGGAAGCACGAGCCCAAGAATCTGAAGCACGGGCCATGGGCGAACAGCTCGGTGCATTGGGAGTCAATGCGCAAGCGGGAACCGGTTACCTGGTGACGCTTCGTGCGCCCCTCTCGGGCGTGGTGGTCGCGCGTGACGCCTTCGTGGGACAACCGATTGGCGCAGAGCATGTATTGGCTACGATTGTAGATCTCTCAGAAGTTTGGTTTTTGGGCCGAGTCTTCGAAAAAGACCTCGAACGCTTAGCTGTCGGAGCCAAAGCAGAAGTTCAGCTCAACGCATTTCCCCAAAAACACTTTGAAGGCGTTGTTGAATATGTCGGCCAGCAAACAGACCCCGTTGCGCGAACGCTGACTGCGCGAATTCGCGTCGAGAACCCCAAGATGCTTCTTCGACTTGGTTTGTATGGCTCTGCTCAGGTCGCGGTCTCTGACGCGAAAGCCAACGAGCACAGAATCGTCATTCCCCGCAGCGCCATCACCGATGTTGCAGGCAAGTCAGTCGTCTTTGTCAAAGCCAAAGATGGAGATTTCGTCGTCCACGAAGTGACCCTTGGTGATTCAGCCCTCGCGTATGTGCAGATTCTTTCAGGCCTCGATGAAGGGGAAGAAATTGTCACTGAAGGGGTATTCACCCTGAAGAGTTTGATGCTGAAGCACACCCTTTCAGAAGACGAACACTAATGTTTGCCTTCTTCTCGGGAATAGTTCGTTGGTCCCTTCACCATCGAATGATTGTGTTGGTGGCCACGGCATTGTTCATCGCTGTGGGCATTCGGGCAGCCATGCAGCTCCCCATTGACGCCGTACCTGATGTCACCAACATTCAAGTTCAAGTCATCACCGCCGCTCCTGCGCTCTCGCCTGTCGAGATTGAGCAGTACATCACCGTACCCATAGAGCGAGCGATGGCAGGCATTCCGAAGGCCACCGAAATTCGGTCAATTTCTAAATATGGCGTATCGGTCGTCACCATCGCTTTTGAAGATGGCACTGACATCTATTGGGCACGGCAGCTCATCAACGAAAGAATGAGCGAAGCGCAGAGTGCTGTCGGTACTCAGTACGGAAAACCAGAGATGGGGCCCATCAGTTCTGGCCTGGGGGAAATTTACCAGTTCGTAGTCCGCAATGAGCGGTTGTCGCTGATGCAGCTTGAAGAGCAACTCGACTGGTACATCGCTCCGCAGCTTCGCATGGTGCCCGGCATCGTGGAGGTCAACAGCTTCGGGGGCGAAGACAAACAATACCAAGTCGTCCTCGACCCAGCGCGGCTTCAGGCGACTGGCATTTCCATCGCGCAAGTCGTCGAGGCACTTCAAAAGTCGAATGCCAACGCGGGTGGCGGCTATATCGAACACAATCGTGAGCACTTCGTCATCAGCACCGATGGCTTGGTCAAAGACCTCGACGACTTGAGTCGGGTCGTCATTGGAACCACACCCCAAGGCGTTCCCATCACCATCGATACCGTCGGAGATGCTCGATTTGGAGCTCGGCTGAGGCGTGGGGCCGCAACCAAGAATGGAGAAGGCGAAGTGGTCGTCGGAGTCGTCATGATGTTGATGGGCGAAAATTCTCGAACTGTCACCGAAGCGGTGAAGGCCAAGCTTGCGGCCATCGTACCTTCACTGCCAGAGGGCACAAAAATCGAGCCATTTTACGACCGCGCGGCCTTGGTGAATCGCACCATGAAGACGGTGGGCAAAAACCTGCTCGAAGGGGCATTGTTGGTCGTCTTCGTGCTCCTGTTGCTGCTGGGGGACTTCAGAGCCGGCATGGTGGTCGCGGTCACTATTCCTTTGTCGCTCTTGTTCGCCGTAGTGGTGATGAACGCGTTCGGCTTGTCGGGCAACTTGATGAGTCTGGGTGCCATCGACTTTGGCCTGCTCGTAGATGGCGCCGTCATCATCGTCGAGAACGCCGTTCGCAGGCTTTCAGAGAAACAACGAGTGCTCACAGATGCTGAGCGAAACACCATCGTTGAAGATGCGACGCTCGAAGTTCGTGCGGCCAGTATTTTTGGAGAAGCGATCATCGCCATCGTCTACTTGCCTGTGCTCGCGCTCTCGGGCTTAGAAGGAAAGCTGTTTGCGCCTATGGCCAGAACAGTGCTCTTGGCGCTCGCGGGCGCGTTTATTCTTTCGCTCACGTTGGTTCCGGTGCTGACGAGCTATTTCGTTCGCCCCCGAGGAAACCACCAAGAAACGTGGCTTCTTCGAAAAATACACGCGCTCTACGTTCCAGTCTTGAGGCGGGCCATGGCTCGTCGAACGTTGACGGTCAGTGTGGGTCTTCTGTCGATCGCGTTGGCAGCAGTTCTCTTCACTCGAATCGGCGCTGAGTTCGTACCGACGCTCGATGAAGGTGACTTGCTCATTGAAGCTCGCCGGCTCACCGGTGCTGCTTTGAGCGAGTCCGTGAGGACAGACCTCAATCTTCAAAAAGCGCTCAAAAAACTCCCCGAGGTCGACCAGGTCGTCGCACGCACCGGTTCTCCAGAAGTGGCGACAGACCCCATGAGTATCGAGGCGTCAGATGTCTACATCGAGCTCAAACCCAAAGATGCGTGGCGCAGTGGCTTCACCAAGGCTGACATCGCCAGGGAAGTTCAAGAAGTGCTCGAAGCTTCACCGGAAGTGGGGGGAGCCATTTCTCAACCCATCGAGATGCGAACCAATGAACTGGTTGCGGGCATTCGTTCTGACGTCGGCATTCTGGTGTACGGAAGAGACTTAAAAGAACTGGCTCGAATCGGAGAAGAGGTCGCCACCATCGCCAGGCTGGTGCCTGGTGCTGTCGACGTTCGGGTAGAACAAGTCGAAGGGCTCAAGTATTTGCGCATTACGCCTGATCGAAATCGACTCGCTCGTTATGGCCTCACCATCGAAGATGTAAATCAAGTGACTGAGACGCTCGCCGTAGGTCACCACGTTGGCGACGTGCTCGAAGGCGAACGGCGGTTCGCGATTACAGTACGAACTGACCACCGGTTCGCTGGAGACCTCGAGGCACTCAGAGCCCTCCCGTTGCGTTCATTAAGCGGGCAAATCGTTCCCCTGGGTGATGTGGCTGAACTTGAATTCGTCACCGGGCCTGCACAAGTTTCACGTGAAGGGCAATCACGACGTTTGACTGTCGAATTCAATGTCCGAGAAAGAGATCTCCTTTCCGTCGTCAATGATGCTCGCACTCGTATCTCGAACGAAGTGAAGTTGCCCGTCGGGTATCGCATTGAATGGGGCGGCCAATTTCAGCACTACCTCGAGGCCCGTTCACGACTCGCGCTGGTTGTGCCGCTCGCTTTGGCACTGATTCTCTTCTTGCTGTGGTTGACCTTCGATTCCATTCGCGCGGGCCTGCTCATTTTTCTGAACGTTCCATTTGCAGTCGTCGGTGGTGTCATTGCGCTGTGGCTGCGAGACATTCCATTTTCCATCTCGGCTGGAGTGGGCTTCATCGCACTCTTCGGCGTGGCCGTGCTCAATGGGTTGGTACTCGTTTCCTTCGCGCGGCACCTCGAAGCTGAAGGAATAAGTCATATCGAGGCCATTGGTCGGGCGGCAGAGCTCAGACTGCGACCCGTGTTAATGACAGCGCTCGTCGCATCGTTGGGGTTCATTCCCATGGCGTTATCGACGGAACCCGGTTCAGAAGTTCAACGCCCCCTGGCCACGGTGGTCATCGGTGGGTTGATCTCAGCCACACTGTTGACGCTCTTTGTTTTGCCAGTCTTGTATGGCTGGTTTGGCTCGTCGCTCAAGGGGAAGACAACAGCATAAACAGGGCCACCAAGGCTGCGATGAGCATGGGCACCACCACTTCTGCGGGAAAGCGCGTCTGTTGGCTTTCTCGAGAACGCATTTGAAAACGACGACGACGAATGCGTCGCACCACCAATGAGGCAAGGCCCGGCGGCGCTTTTTCTTTCGGGGCGTTCCGCAGCGTCGATACTGCCCGCTGGTACTTCAAGAAGCGCGATTGGAGTTCGGGATCGTGAGCCAATTCAGATTCGAATTGCGCTGAATCTGCTTCAGCCAATGCACCGTCGATCGCCCCGACAAAGAGGCGTTCAATTTCATTCTTTGAGAGTTCGCGGCGCACGACGTTAGTCTCCTCGATCTACAAAGCCGTCTTCAAGCTTCGACAAAATACCCACCAATTTTTCGCGGGCCCGATGCAGACGGCTCTTCACCGTACCTTCGGGAAGTTCCGTAATGTCCATAATCTCTTCGTAACTCAAGCCTTCAACATCGCGCAGAACGACGAGACTTCGTTGATCTTCATCGAGCTCTTGAATGGCCCGATGCACCAGAGCACGCTCATCTCGTCCCATCATCGCTTCGTCAGGTCGCTGTGGCCCGCCGACGGCGTCGTTGATTAAAAGCTCGTTCGATTCGCCATACTCATCGCTCCGGCCACGACCGCGCCGTTTGAGATACTTGAGTCGATTGAGACAGTGATTGCGGGTGATGCGGTAGATCCACGTCGTCAGTTTGGCGTCGGCCCGAAACTTGTCGACGTGACTGTGAATGCTGATGAAAATCTCTTGAGTCAAATCAAACGCTTCTTCGCGGTCGGCGAGCATTCGCACGCAAAAGGCATACACGCGATCTTGATGTGCTTTGACCAAGTACTCGAAGGCAGCAGGGTCACGACGCCGGAGCCGGGCGATGAGCAGATGCTCAGGGTGATCTTCCTTGAGCTCCAAGGCCCGGGGTTGTTTCGAAAATTCGAGAATATCACTCGGCACCTCGTGCTCCTGTTGGCCCTCGTCGTCACTCATGGGTAGCTTTCGACAAGTCTGTTTGACATCAAACACAGCCGCAGGTTCCTTCGAAACGCGATAATTCGTTTTTGAGGACGCGTCTCAAGCTTACCTTTATGACTCAGGCCATCGCTTTAAGGAATCTCATGAAAGTCGTCGGGCTTTTCATTTACCCCGTGAAATCAATGCATGGCGTCGCCTGTGAGCAGGTTCAACTCGAACACCGAGGTATTGCAGGAGACCGCCAGTGGATGGTGGTGGACCACACGGGGCGCTTTTTGACCCAGCGAACTCACCCACAGTTGGCTACGTTTCGGCCTCGACTCACAGAAACCGGGTTGATCATCGAGCACGAGGGCGAGGCCCTCACCGTGGTGAGTGACGCGATCGACTCGGCACCGCGTGTCGATTGGTGCATTTCGCATCAAGTTCAAGTCGGGAGGCCAATCCGCGCTACGCGAAAGATGCACCCATCGCCTTTCAAGACGGCTACCCGGTGCTGTTGACCACCACGGCTTCGCTCAATGACTTAAATCGCCGCATCGAAGAGCCCGTGCCGATGGAACGTTTTCGACCCAACGTGGTGCTTGAGCACGATACGGCTTGGGA
>JAYUVR010000258.1:0-5776 GCA_043753955.1 Archangium sp.
ATTTTGAAGTTTCAAAAAAATGGCTACATGTGTGGCGCACACGGTGTCGAGGAGCTGTTGGTTCAAATTGGAGAAAGACTCGATGCCCAGAAGACCTGCTGTTTGGTGTTTCTTAACGTGCTTGCTTACTTTGGCCTGCGGTGACTTTCCCACTCAACCTGATGGGGGAAACCTGAGAGATTCAAGAGATCCAAGAAGTACAGGAGGCTCCGGGGGCTCAACAGGTACAGGAGGCTCAACAGGTACAGGAGGCTCAGCAGGTACAGGAGGCTCAGCAGGTACGGGAGGGTCAGGAGGTAGCAGTAGTCCGTGCGCGAGTTGCACTTCAGAAGAGGTCTGCGTTCGCCGCGGCACTGATGCCACCTGTGAGCCTGGACTGAGCTCATGCAACGGAAATACGAGCAATCTGTGTCTCTGCTACTTGGCGAAGGGCTCTGGTCCCTGTGCGAACGGCGGAAGGAACTGTTCAAACAACGCAGGCCAGTATTGGAGTGTTGACTGCAACTGAAGCTGGGTTCAAAAAGAGGTTCCCTTTGATACACGATAACCGGAGGGTTCCTCCTGTTATCGCGTATCAAAGACATGCATAAAAAACGATGGCTCGGGCCGGAAGCGCAGGTCAGTCTCCAAATTCGCTGCGCACGCCTGGCGGAGTCAGCGCTGAGATATAGTGCTGAGGGCCGTGATCATAAATCGAATGTTGAAAAGGAAAATTGCGAAGCGTTTTGACCTGCTGAGCCAAAAAAGCGAAAGCAGCGCCTGACAATTCCAACACATTCCCAAGTTGAGTCGAAGGGTTGGCTCTTCGCGTCCAGTGGCCATCTTGGCCGTTTTCGCCTCGCCGTTCAAAGTGATGCTCGACGCCAAAGTGAGCGAAGTCTCCCGAGGCTTTAGGAGGAAGCTCTGGCACCACATCATTGCCATACACATAGCGCAGTACATTGGGGCCTAAAAAAGGGTGTGCACTGCACGCTTTTGCCAAGCCTGAATCACCAATCATCGGTTGGCCGAAAGTGTAAATGGCCTTCAATTTCTCCACAATGGGCGCGTAAGCAGGCTCGGAGACCAGCATCAAACCAAACATCGCTGCCATGGCCCCACCCAAGCTATGGCCGGTGATGTAAAGAGATTCCATCGGGTGCTCCACCGCCGCATTCGTCTGCAGCACCGAACGGCCATTGTAAGCGCGAACCAAAGCGTTGAGCACTTCATGGCGAGTGGCGCGCACATTTCGGTAAAACCCGCCGTGAACTTCAAAAGAATCATTTTCGCCCGGCAAATCAAAAGTCACCTTTTCCGGGCTCACGTCTGCATCGGTCAACCAATTGACGACATTGACTGGCTCTGTGCCGCGGTAACACAAAATAACCACCCGCCCACATTTGCTTTGCAGCAGGTACGCCGTCGAACGAATAAACATGGCATCGACCGACTGCTCAACTCGAAGACAGTGATTGTCATTGAGGCCCAAACGAGCCATGATCATCGCTACCGTATCGCCGTCAGAGTAGGCATAGGCTGAACAGGTGCCCAAAACATGAGCCACCGTATCATCAGCATGTTTTTGAGCCGTATTCAGTGTGTGTACAAGCTTGCTGTAGACAGGAAATGTATCAGTAATGATTGGCTTTAACGGGCGCAACTGCTCGTAAGAAGGCGCGACAGTATCGGCGATTTTCATGTGTGGGCTCCCCTTCTGGGCGGCGAATGGTGCCATAGAAACTCAAGCCGCAAAGCCATTACTTCGCTGTTTCAAAAAGCACGGGCACCAATGAGGGCAGACGAAATCTCAAATCAAGTCGTCCTTCAAGCCGGGGAGCATCGTTGAAACCAACATTCACCGTCGCAGCCAGTTCAAGAAAGTCTGTCAGCAGAAAACCGCTCTGCAGGCTCAACAGCATCGGTTTGTCATTCTGTTGCCACCCAATGTAGCCGCGCAATTGCAATTCGAGATTGAGTCGAGGCTGAGGGCGTACGGCTGAAGAAATAGCCCAATGTACGGCATCGTTTTGGCCGTCGGCCTGTTGTTGCCATATCCAGTACCCGATGGAAGTGCACACATCGACAACGACTCCGTTCGAAGCGTGCAGCCGTTGTCCAAGAAGAACATCGAGCAAATAGGCGGGCCCATCGATGAAACGGCGCACTTCGATGCCCTTGCCGGTGGTGGCTTTGGTGATGGCGCGAAACCCGAGTTTGGGCAGGTCTTCTCCAGCATCAGCCAGCAACACCTTGAAGCCGAAACGAATGTCGGCCTTCGCCAGCCCTTGCGTCTGTGTCAGCCGCCATTCACTTGCGGGTTTGCACTGATGACCACCACGCCTCAAACGCGGCCCCTTCGAATACCGCAGCGGCCCACTTCCCAAATGGAGTGACCAGCCGAAAAGTGGGAAGCAGTGAAACGTCGCGACGCCACCCCCATTGGCCCACGACGCCCACTTGGAGCAGCGTGTACTTTTCCACCCAAGGTACTTCGAGGGGAAAGGTGGCCAGGGCATTGGCTCCCATCGTTCCCGGGTTCATCCAATGGTCTCGCGCCGCTGTGGCCGTGCCCGCCAAGAGAAGAAGAAGTGCGGTGAGGGCGCGCATGCCTGGGGCGGATATCATTCCCTCGTCGCCCTCAATAGCGCGCAACTCAATGTCACTAAACCACTGAAACAACTGCGCATTGATTCCTGCAGCGACGGCTCATGCGGAAGACCATTTTCGGGGGCGATGATGATGCCGCTGCGTTTCGGGCGGCTCACCCTGTACGCTGCGTTTCTCGTGAGTGCTACGGTTTCATTTCAGGGTATCGGCGCCAGCCCCGGTGTCGTCATCGGCAACGCTTTCGTTCTCGACGCGCGTCGAGTGCGCACGCCGAAAGTGAAGTTGATGCCTGAAGAGCTCGAAGCCGAAGTGCTTCGTTTTAAGACGGCCATCGATCTCTCTGACCGGCAATTAGAAGAGCTCAAAACCAAACTCGGTGATGACGGGCAAGAGCACGCGCTGATTCTTGAAGCGCATCGCATGATGCTGCATGACCCGATGTTCATCGTCGAAGTCTCGCGGCTGATTAAAGAAGATTTAATCAACGCAGAATGGGCGGTGCGCCGAGTGGGAAAGCGGCTGCGTCACCAATTCGACAACCTCGATGACGAATATTTTCGCGAGCGGAAAAGCGACATTGAATTTGTAGCTGACCGGTTGGTGCGAAACCTGATGGGCGAGGTGGTTGACCAAGAATTAGAAGTCCCTCCCAACGCCATCATCTGTGCCCATGACATTTCGCCCGCCGATGCGGCCATGTTGGTGCGTTCCGGGGGCGTGGGCGCTTTCGTCACCGACATCGGAGGCCATACCAGTCACACCGCCATCGTCGCCCGAGCGCGCGAAGTTCCCGCGGTGGTGGGTTTAGGTAAAGCGTGCGAATCAATTCGCAATGGCGACGTGGTGGCCGTCGACGGTCGACGAGGGTTGGTGTTCGTCAACCCCACGAAGGAGCAGTTGGAGCTCTTTCGTGAAACCATTCAAAGGCAGTTGCAGACCGAGCAACTCGCGCTGCAGACAGCCGACCTTCCCGCAGTCAGTTCTGACGGCGTGCGAGTGCGGCTCAACGGGAATATGGAATTTCCCGAAGAAATACCTTCCTTGCTCGCTCACGGTGCTGAAGGCATCGGCTTGTACCGCACCGAGTTTTTGTTTCTAAATCGCTCGACTCCTCCGACGGAAGAAGAGCATTTCGAGTCGTACAAGCAGGTGCTTCAAGCGATGGGCAACCGCCCCGTCACCATTCGCACCCTCGACTTGGGTGGAGACAAGGTGCCCGGCAAAAAGGTTGAGAAGGAAATCAACCCCGCCATGGGCTTGCGCGCCATTCGGTATTGTTTGGCTCACCGAGACCTCTTTCGGGTGCAGTTGCGCGCCCTGCTGCGGGCTTCTCCCTACGGGAACTTGAGAGTGATGTTCCCTCTGATTTCGACGATTTCTGAATTGCGTGAAGCGCGCAGCGAGCTCGAGGCCTGTCGAAGCGACCTCTCGCGCGATGGCGTACCGGTGGGCAAACGATTTCCCATCGGCATCATGGTTGAAACGCCCTCAGCCGCGTGGATGGCGGACCGGCTGGCACAAGAGGCCGATTTCTTTTCCATCGGCACCAACGACCTCATTCAATACTCGCTGGCCATCGACAGGCAGAATCGCGATGTGGCGTACCTCTATCGGCCGCTCCACTTGGCCATATTGCGCAGCTTGGAAGCCATCATCAGCGCCGCAAAAAAAAGCAATATTCCCGTGGCCATGTGTGGAGAAATGGCCGGCGACGCCTCGTTGACGTTGGTGTTGTTGGCCTTGGGGTTAGAAGAATTCTCGATGACCGCCGGCCAGATTCCGATGGTCAAAAATGTCATTCGACAACTCAGTCGCGCTGAAGCCGTTTTGGTACTGCGTGAAGCGATGGATTTTTCTTCAGCCGAAGAAATCGAACGATTCATCAAGGCCGAATTGGAACGTCGCTTCAATCACGGCGAACTGGTGGGCGCGACGGTACCCGGAGCCCCTCGAGGGAGCTCGATTTAGAGTTCGGTTTTTAAGAATTCGAGCAGCGCCAAGAAGTCGACCCAGGCCCGAAGTTCAGAAGTGGTGATGATGACCAACAGCCTTCGTGAGACGTCGTAGTCAAAGCGTGACGTGGGCGCCGCATCATCATTGCGCAGCAGAATTTTTGAAACTCGAGAGCGAAAGTGTTCCACGAACTTGGGTTCCTGCGCCGCGTCGTTCAACGCGTTTCGCAAAGTGCTCAAGGCCGCTTCAGCGAAATGGCCCAACTTGGCCGGGTCGTGGGGAAGACCCAAGGGGTCAATTTCAACGGCGATACCTACCCCGAGCACCTTTCTGAATTCGCTTTCCCAATTTATTAATTGGTCGTTCATTTTTTGACGGGCAGCTTCAAGTTCGAGGCTCATCAGGGCATCCCTTTCAAACCTGCGACCACAGCATCCGATGCTACTGCTCAATCGGTTCAAAACGACAGGCCTACTGCACGGAGAGCTCCGGCGAGGCGTAACACCGGTTCTCGAGGCGCACCTTGGCCGATGATGGCGTCATGATGTTCCCCTGCCAGCAGTCGGCGGGCGATGCGCGCCTCAGCAGGGCCCAGTTCAAGTCGTTCAACCGCATCACCCGGCAGAGCGCGAGCGGGCACTTCGTCTGCCGACATGCGCAGATGCTCTTCAATGGCCGAGAGCGGTACCCACAATCGAAAGGCGGCCACCACCGCCATCGTCAACGGCATGGGCACCGTCAAAGTGGCTTTGCGCGGTTTGGGCTCTTCAAGAGTCACGACGCCCCGCATCGAAAGCGCTGCACCCAGCCGAAATGACACCTGTCTGTCGATGGCGTTGCTCAGCTGGTTGCCGTTCAAGAGGCCCTCGTTGACGAGGTGCTGGCCTAAAAGAATGCCTTGCCAAGTGGCCTGCGTCGCCGCCGGCTCGAGGCGCTCGCTTTCAAGCACGCCGTCACTCACCAGCATGTCGCCTAAGCGCTCGGCTTTGAAGTTGCTTTCGGCTCCCACCAAGTGGCCGCGCTCGACGTGAATTGCGCGCCGGGCCTTGCCCAATTGAATGCTCACACAACCACTCATCTCGCGGAGGTCGAGGCCGGTCAGCGTCAACACCAAGATGCGATTGAGCACGAGCGCCCCCACCGGAATGGCGCCGACGATACCCTTCCTCAAGCGCGAAGCGAATCGAAGGAACGTGATGCGCAGCCATTTCGGGTTACCATGCGCGCCGAGCCT
>JAYUVR010000259.1:0-3029 GCA_043753955.1 Archangium sp.
CCAACCCCAAGGCCAACTGCCGCATCAGCTGAAGCGTCTCTTCGACCGAAAAACCGCCTTTGGACCGCAACCTGTCGACCAACGAGTGGCCGCGCAAAAATTTCATGACGATGAAGGGGCGACCTTCATGTCGACCGACGTCGTAGATGGGAACGATGTGGGGGTGGTCGAGCTTGGCGGTGAGCCGGGCTTCGCGCTCGAAACGTTCGAGCACATCGACGTCGTTGACCAACGAGGCAGCGAGCATTTTGACGGCAACCTGTCGATCCAGTTCCACGTCATGTGCGATGAAGACGGCGCCCATCCCTCCTTCGCCGATTTTTTCCTCGAGGCGGTAGCGGTGCACCAGCACATCACCGGTTCTCACGGGGAGAATGGCCTTCTCGACGCTCAAGGGCTTGAGCTTTCGCGCCGAGGCACTGGTGATGGCTTCCGCGGGGGTCACCAGTGTCCCACACGCTGGGCACGTTCCAGCCCCGGGGGAAAGTGGAGAACCGCACGACGAGCACGTCACGAGCGTCGAGTGTAGCCGCAAACCCTGAAGCGCTCTTGTGAATTGGCCGAAATGCGATCGCGCTCTTTAGTCCGTTGAGGGCTATGGTGCATTGCTCTTTCCGATGCCACAGACCACTCGCGCCATCGAGGTGCCGAGCCGACGTTTCGGGAAATATCTCGTGCGTTCGCGCCTGGGTCAGGGAGGCCAGGCCGAAGTGTTTCTGGCTGAAGCGGTGGACGAAAGAGGAAAACACCTCAACGTCGCGCTCAAACTGATGCGCCCGGGGGTGAGTGAAGACAAGTTCGCTGATGAAGCTGACTTGATGGGGCTGCTTTCGCACCCGAATTTGGTGAGCATGGTTGAACACGGCATGGCCTTCGGTCGGTCTTTCATCGCCATGGAATTTTTGGTGGGAGGCGACTTGGCCGAAGTGATGGAAGCACATCGGCGGGTGATGAAAGGCGTGCCCACGGGCATGGGCTTACATGTCTGCATCGAAGTGCTTCGGGCGCTCGCCTATTTTCACCGGGCCACCACTAAGACGGGCACCCCTCTCAACCTCATTCATTCTGATGTGAACCCTTCGAACGTCTTCTTCTCGGGCAAGGGCGAAATCAAATTGGGTGACTTCGGCGTGGCCTCGAGCACCCACGTCGACATCGGCCCGACGGCGGGCACAGCGGCGGGCAAGCTTTCTTACCTTTCTCCAGAGCAAACACGGGGCGAGTCGCTCTCACCAGCTTCTGATCTCTGGGCAGTAGGAGTGATGCTTCATGAATTGGTGGTGGGGTACCACCCGTTTCAAAAAGAGGGTGCCAGCGATCAGCAGATTATGTCTGCGATTCGAGCGCCCAAATTGAACGTGCCTGACTACGTCGACAAACAGTTGGCTGCGTTCATCACCAAAGCACTTCACCCCGACTTGAAGGTTCGTTTCAAAACAGCCGGTGAGTTTGCCGGCCAACTTTTCGCTTGGGGTCTTGATCACAATCTCATTCCCACGCGGGTGGAAACCAAACGATGGCTCGAAGGAGTATTGGGCCTCTTGGTGTGAGGTCTCGCTTGGTATTTGCAGCCCCGCGTCTGGCTCTTTCAGGTACCGCGGGCGTCGACGACGTCTGCGGTGACCTGAGCCAGCACCGCCGCATCGGCCTCGGCACCCTCGGTAAAGAGCGTGTCTTCGGCCGTGATGAGCAGTTCTTCAAACCCTCTGCGCTCGAGAGCACTCACCGCCACTCCGCCGCGTTGTTTGAGCAAAGCCCGTTCGACTAATTTTGGTATTCGGTCGACTTTGTTCCACACCAACAACCTTGGCGTACGGTCCAAATCGAGCGAGGTGAGAATTTTTTCAACCGCGGCGATATGGGCGTCGCGTGCAGGGTCTGCTGCATCGACCACGTGCAATAACAATGAAGCATCTTCCAGTTCTTCGAGCGTGGCTCGAAACGCCGCCACCAAGTCTTTCGGGAGGTCGCGAATAAAACCAACTGTGTCTGTAATAATCACTTCGTGCTCCCGCGGGAAGCGGAGGCGACGGCTGGTAGGATCTAACGTCGCAAACAGTTTGTCTTCTGCCAGCACATCAGACTTGGTCAGCGCATTGAGCAATGTCGATTTGCCTGCATTGGTGTACCCGACAATAGAAATGACGGGCAACTCTTTGCGACTGCGCTGTCTGCGTCGAGTTCTTCGATCGCCAGAGAGTTGTTCAATTTTTCGTTCAAGAAAGGTGATGCGGTCTCTTGCGCGCCGACGGTCAATTTCCAACTTGGTTTCACCAGGGCCGCGGCCTCCGACCCCTCCGCCTCCAGAGAGTCTTGAAAGCGATGAGTCAGACTGCACCAGCCTGGGCAACAAATATTTAAGCTGCGCCAATTCAACTTGCAGCTTGCCGTCACCTGAACGAGCTCGCTGAGCAAAAATATCGAGAATGAGTTGGGTGCGATCGAGCACTTTCATGCTGGTCGCGTCACCGATGTGGCGGGCTTGTGAAGGCGACAATTCTTGGTCGAACACCAAAACTTCAGCCAGCTTTTGCATGCCGCGTAAGTTGAGCTCGTCGAGTTTGCCTCGACCGATGAGATACTTCGGGTCAGCTTGACGGCGCACCTGAAAAAGCTCGTCGACCACTTCGACTCCAGCGGTGCGGGCCAGCTCTTTGAGTTCAGCCAATGAAGATTCAGAACCGGCGCGATTTCTATCGAGACACACGGCGACCAACACCGCTCGCTCGCGGTCTCCCACCTTGCGAGCTTTGGTAGTGCTCGCAAGCTCATCTTCCAAAGCTTCAACGGTGGCAAGAAAGTCTGGCCCGTCGTCGTAGAGGTTGGGCAGTGTCTGCGTTCGCCATAATTCGCCGTCGGTGTTTTCAGGCAACAGATGGGCGTAGTGAAGAACCCCAGGCAGCCCGTCTTCTTTCACGCCGATGGCTGCAACCATATCGAGCCGAAGCAGAGCCAAGTCGGTGAGGTCGTCGCGCGTGAGCGGTTCGCTCTTGAGATGCGTGTGAACTAAACGAAGGCCGCGCAAACGC
>JAYUVR010000260.1:0-2350 GCA_043753955.1 Archangium sp.
GTCGCCTTGTTGGTCGGCTCCGACAAAATTGAAGCCTTCGTGATTGAGATTCGTGCTGGGAAAAGCCTGGCGGTCATCGCCGATGTCGAAAAAAGCGTCGCCGCGGTGAGAGCATTTCAAGAAGCGCAATCAAACACTGTCCCCGAGTGGAACTTCACTGCAACGGGCAAGGTCGAGTGGCGACTGGAAAAGAATGGCAATGAAGACTTCACCTTGTCGCTGTCGGTACTGAAGGACGTCGTATACGAAATGACCAGCACCGATGGGGTCACCCGTAGAGCAAGCATCGATGCGAAGAGCCCCTTGGCTTCAATTCGAGTTGAAGGCCCCGCGCAGCGAGCCACTCTGGCCTATGACTACGGTGCAGTTCGATACACGGGCTTATTGCGCGACGTCTACGGGAATCAAGACGCCACGCGGCCCCTCGAAGTATTTTTGGCAGGTGCTGGCTTCACGCTCATCTTTGAAAATGGGAAAAATGCTCGACTCGAAGGCGTGGGTTTAGGAAGCGCTGTCTCGACGGTGAAATCAGGCAATGACACGCTGTTTTCCATCGACTTCAACAAGAACCTCGGTGGGGTTGCTTCGGCAAGTTGGGAACCGACGAGCCAAGGGTTTAAGTTGAACATCACGCCTGGTTTGGAATTCGATGTGCACGTGGGTTTGGGCGTTCTCGAGAGCCCCGATTATGTCGTCTTAGAAGAGCACAAGAATGCGAATTACACGGCCAGTTTTCTCGCTGGCTCAGGCTCTACGCCTTCGGTGGAATTCTTCACTCGAAACAATTCGGGCGCCGCTTTCGCGCACATTCTCGAAGGGGAATTCAAAATTGCCGTCGATAACGAACTCGTAACGCCTCGCGTATTCGCGGCGCCTACTTGTCTTTCAACGCACGATGGCGAGACGCTTAATCGTTACGTTGAAGGGCTTGTCTCAGTCGCTTGCCCTTGAAGTGAAGCTGGTTGACGGTGGCCAAAGCGCCACCGTCACAGCCAAATTGCCGTGGCTGTGTGTCTGCGCATTCGCTTTTTGCTCTCAGGGGTGGGTTCCCAGTACGGTGCCACTTGTCTTATGAGATTCCCCTGTCTTCCGCTTGCCTTGATAGCTCTGTGCATCGGTGGATGTTTTGATTTCGACGCCGCATATTTTCGTTACTGCGCGGAAGCCAAGTGCAATGAGGACTCGGGACTGAGTTTCTCAGGAGGCGGAGGCGGCGTTGGCGGCGGAGGAGAAGTTGGAGGCGGAAGCGGGGCAGGAGGCGGGGGAGAAGGTGGAGGTGGAAGCGGGGGTGGAACTGGAGAACGTTGTCTCTTGCCTTGGGGAGGCACCTCCATTCAATCTGGGGCCACGATCACAGCGTTCTCGGCTCCGCTGGCAATCAAACCAACTTGTAGTATTTCGCTCAGTGAAGAAACGTATCTGGTGAATGGAATCCCGGTGCACAAGGTGTTTTTAGAATCCAACCTGTGCACGCGCGAAGTACGGACATGCCACAACGGCGTTCTCGACGGCACCTTCACGAGAAAAGATTGTTTGGGCTGCTCATTTAGTTTAGACAACAGCAGCCTTCGCCAATCAATCTGCATAGACAAAGGCATCGATGGCCCCACATCGGGCATCGCCTATATGGCGAATAATCAGGTTGTCGTTCAGATGTCCGCTGGCGACAATATGACCAATCAAATTGAGACTTCAAAGAGCAACCCTCATACCTTGCGGTTTGTCGTATCTTCGGGTTCGGGTACGACTGACTGCCAGGCGATTTTTTCTATGCCTTGACTGAGAAAGAGAAGTGACCCCTCAGCCTTTCCATACAGAGAAGGCATCTTACTGGTTGGGGGGAAGCCAAAATCTACGGTCTCTTTGACGGTTTCGTCGGTTCCCTCGTTTGCTCGTTGAGCGCTGATGGGGGCCAATAGACACGGGTGTTTGTAAAATCTAAAGCGGCTCATACAGACGACGCGGTTGGGAAGGTACCTGGGGTGCGGCCAACTGGGCCGAGGGTTTGTGCAGGTGCAGTGCGAGGAATGCCAGGCATCAAGATTGGTGGCCTTCAGTTGCAAAGGCAGAGGGTGGTGCCCGTCGTGCGCAGCCAAGCGTGGGTTGGAGACATCGACACACTTGGGGGAGGTGCTGCCTCGGGGGGGTACCGACAGTGGACATTGACGTTGCCGCGCAGTTTGCGGTGGGTGGCAGTGAAGATGCCGGGGCTGGTGCGCAAAGTGGAACGTCGGCTGGTGCTGGGGCCAAGACCGGGCTTTTGCTGATGCCTCTTTCCCAAGGCACCTGGTCATGGCACGGACTCTTCACCGTCAACGAGGCAGGAGTGCTCACCCGCTGGGACGTCACC
>JAYUVR010000261.1:0-2070 GCA_043753955.1 Archangium sp.
CCGTACTGGTGGCTTGCCATACCGTCTTCGCACTTTCGACATCGTCGGTAGCTGAGCGGCTGCTCACATCGTCGTAGTTCGCCAAGAAGCTGACGCTGCCATTCCTGGGGCCAGTGCCCACATCTGAGACGGCAATGTTCAGGTCTGCGGTGGTGATGCCGGTCAACCCTGCAGCCGCAATACGAATGCTGACCGTGGTGGTCTCGTTGATGTCAGTAGCGCCTGCAGCGACGGTGGCCCCAGAGGGGAAGGTGATGCCCGGAGTGCTGCTGCTCACCGTTACGCTCGCCCCGTTAAGCGCGGTGTTTCCGATGTTGCGCAGAACGACTTGCAAGGTGCCTGTTTCTCCATTGTCGAGAACGGCGTCGGAGTTGCAAACCGGGGTCGGCAAGTCACTGAGGACAAAATTTACAGGCACCAGAGCGCCGCCCACTGAGAAGTCTTCAACCACCGGGTTGTTGTCTGGGGCGAAGCGATCTGGTGCCTCGGCGTAAATGCCTGCGCCGCGGCGAGCAAAGGCCGCCGCGAACAAGGCGTAGTCGTGCAGGTCATTCACCAGCGCGACCGACAACAGCGCGTCACGGGCCTCGAGCAACGTGGGGTTAGCAGGCGTCGCCTTGTAGGCCGCGACCAAATAGTCCTTCATGCGGGTTTGAGCTTGGGTGAAGCTCAGGCGAGGTGAGCCTCCGAGAGTGTCGCGCAGCAACGCGGCGTAACATTCCCAAAGCATGCTGGCCCAGACTTCGCCCGTGTTGTGCACTTCTGCGTTATCGCCGCCACCATTGACGGGAACGACCAAGCCGCCATCAGGTAAAGCGCCGCCATCGGGAAGGCCCGTGCCCGCGGGCAGCGGCTCGCCAGTGGCGATGTGCCTAAACGACAAGGGGTTCTTCAGCTGATTGGTGGAATACGGGTAGCGACGAATGCCGAAATAGAAAGTGTTGAAGGGCTTGCTCATGGCCTTCGAGGCGTATGCACCCATCGCGTACGTGCCGTTGTAGGTGGTGTTCGAAGCGACCAGGCGGTCGGTTTCTTTGACCATCATCAACATCGCGTGAAAGTCAGCCCAACCTTCGCCAAGACCGCGCGCCATGTTGCTGCTCAGACCGTTGGCATTCGAGACCAATCGGTTCGAAATGAAGTGACCCCATTCGTGAGCGACGACTGAATTGTCCAGCGTCCCATCGAGAGATTGCAGGGTTGAAATACTGCCGGTCACGGGGGCAGGGTTGGCAAACGCCGCGCGGAACGAGTCTCCGTCGGCGACGTTCAAAGAGAGTGCGCCGATACCGACGGTGAGCGGAGGTATCGAATTGCCCATGCCCGGAGCGACGGTGGGGTTGGTCGAGCTGGCGACGTTGGCGATGATGACGCCGATAGCGCCGGCTGCTTCGGCGTTGGCTGCTTTGACCGCAAAGCCACAGACACCGCGGTCGATGAAAGCGATTTTGCCATCGAGCGAACCTTCGGCCATCGCGGTACACCCATTAGGAGGAAGGGTGGGAACGATGGGTGCGGTCGGGGTCGAGAATCGAAATAGACCAAATGAAGCTGCCCCAACATTGCTCAGCGTTGCGACCACCGGCGTGAGCACATTGATCTTCGCGTCGCCGTTGTCGTTGAAGAGGTACATTCTCATGCGCGGCCGCGCCCCGTCTGAGGGCGTTGACATGTTGGCGTTGTTCACGCCGCTGACGTCTTGTGCTTGGGCACGAATGCTGTCGCCTTCTTCTCCCCCTCGGCCGTAGTTCGAGGCCTGAGCATTGCCGGAACGTTCGTTGAACCCTGAGCTGTAATACCAGTCGTGAAAGTAGTTCACGTTGTAGAACAGCTGCGTCACCGCTGCCTTTTGTTGGTCAGCATCGACATCTGGCAGCAATGCCGGGTTGTGCGTGCGCAAAAATTGACCGGGACCGGTGATGTCTGCACGGAGGTCGCCGGGCCCAAACCCATCGGGCGCAACCAAGTTGGCGAAAGCGTCAACGTTATTGCCGTTGGTCTCGGTGGCTCCGGCCGGCAACCAGGGGTCAGTCAACCCATGGGTGCTGGAAAGGGTGACGTCGTTCTGGG
>JAYUVR010000262.1:0-7801 GCA_043753955.1 Archangium sp.
ACCCAAGGCAGCGTTCCTTCAACGAGCTCATCTTCATCCATCAAGCCATCAGAATCTGTGTCAGCGAGCTCGAGAGGGCTGCCTGCCGGGGCAGAGAAATTTGCGGCCACTAACTTGTCAAAATTGAACGTGTGACGGACTTGCCCAAAACGAAAATTGAGAAAGTTGATGGGCTCGTTGTTGCGAAAGTCACGAAAATCGCCTCCGCCCAGTTCAGCCATGCTGGTGAGTCGTTCGGCATTTTGATTGACGATGAGCAAGGGGCAAGCGCCTGCTGGCAAATTGGGGATGCCACACGTGCTGCCTCCTACCGGAATGGTGATGCCCGCATCGAACATGCACGCACTCGAATCGAGCGGTTGGGTCGGAATAAAGACATGTACAGTGTTGAGCTTGACGTCGTCAGCCAAGTCTTTGAGTTGTCGGATTCGTCGTACGGCATCACCGCACAACAACTCGTCATCTTGGTTGGCGGTGGGCTGACCATCAGACAAGAAGATGACCGAGTATCGAGCTCTCGTCTCATCATTCATTTGCATGAGCCGATTTTCAGCGATGTCTCTATTGATGAGCGCGTATATATCAGACAGGGGCTTTACGAAATCTGTCGAGTCTCGATTCGCCATTCCTCCAGGAACAGCGAAATTGAGAATACGTTGCCGGAGCAAATCTTTATCGCTTTGGCTGTAGTCGACGACCCGCTCAAATTCATTGAGTCCGCTTTTGGTAAGCCAAGCTGTAGTGCTGCCTGCGAAGAGCATCACCACAAAATTGATTTCAGGCTCTTGAGGAAGGTTGTCGAGCAGGTTGACTGCGGCGGTGGCGCGTGAGCCGTTGGGATCGGTGACGTTCATCGACTGAGAAGCATCCATCGCGATGAGAATCTTGATGGGTCTGACCACTTCGTTCGGCGATGGGGTGCAGAATTCGCCTTGAATGGTCAACATTCTGTCGCGGGGCAGTTGATCATCGCGTCGTTCATCGTAGAGATAGGTATTGGTACAGGCCGCTCCGAGGGCGACGAGAGCCACATGCCACGGACGCAAGTGCGAGATCATCGCGACCCTCGCGCAGGCGAGACTCCGAGACAGGTGACGTCGTATTGCGCTGGAGTGGAAATATCTTGCGGCACCAAGAAATCGGCATTCGTCAATGGAGGCCCTTCAGGCCCAGCAGGAACACGTACGGAAGGGGGATCGTATTGTGCCCAGAAGCAGGCGGCCTTCCACACTCCATAGTCAGTCGCGACTCCGCTCTCTGGAGCTTCGGCAAACCATACCTTGAAGAGATTGTACCCTTGCGTCTGCCCCGCCCGATTCGGAGGAGTGACCAGCTCGAGGTTGCTCACCGAGAAATCGTAACAGATGCTGTCATCAGACAAGACTTCTGACTTCACTGACAATTGATAGGCATTGCTCTCTTGAAAGGCCTTGTCTCGAGCGACGGGATTGCTGCCGAAGCGAAATTCATCAGCGTCAGAAGTGCCATCGCCATCGGTGTCAATGCCTGAGAAAAGCCTTTGTTTGGCATCAAGGCCATAGCGAATTTCCAGCCCATCAGGCACGCCGTCGGCATCGGAATCAATCAATGTCGGCCTGGTTTTGAGATATTCCTCTGCGTATTGAGACAGCCCGTCGCCGTCAGTGTCTCGAACGCGGCAGCCGGGTGTCAACGGAGACATCGGGTCGCAACCTCGGCCGTCTTTCGTATCAGTGCGAAACCCGTCGTCCGTTCGGTGCACTTCAAAATTGTCATCGAACCCATCGTCGTCACTGTCGAGAAAGTTCTTATTGGTCTTCGAGGTAAAGTCGTTGTCGATTTCGTCGATTAAGCCATCGCCATCGGTGTCGACTTGGCGGTGCTCGAGGCCTGGTTCACTTGAGAGCGCTTGCACCATCAGCGTCTTCATCACATTTCGTGACGCGAGGGACGAGTAGTCAAGAGAGCCTAAATTCAGCTCAGCCAGACCGGCGAAGTTGCTGAATTCTTGGTAGACGCCGTTGCCGCGCTGAGCGAGCTGTTGCAGCGTCCACGCGGCGATGCTCTTGGCGGCGGTAGGGCCGTCGGGCACAGGCACTGGGCCAGGCCAGCGCACGTATTGGCCATACACGTCTTGGCAAATGGGCCCGCAATTGCGCACCGCTTCTTCATTGAACATGAGCACCGTATGCAGGCGCACATCGCCTACATTGTATTGCTCTTTCAAATCGGCAATTTGTTTCACGTAGCTGAAGAGTTGGTAATTCTGATTGCGATCAGTTCCCGCGACGAAGCCGGTGATGGCATCGGGATCCATGGGGTCGATTTGGTTGCAGAAGTCGCCTGCTCCAAATGAATCAGCCCAGGTGAGGTCTGGATTGAGGTCGTCAGCAAACTGGGTGAGGTTGTCATTAGCAGAACATTTTGGGTACGGCACCCCATCGGTCAGAAAGAGCACCACATACCGAGTTCGAGGCAGCACTTCTGGCCGCGAGGCTTCAGTGGCCACGATGTCACTGGCAATGAGCGAATAGGCATACGCCAGTGCACCTTGATAGTCGGTGCCTTTACCCAGCTCAGCCTGGAGCGTGTTAATGCGAGAACGCAACGACGAATCGGGGCGACCGAAGCGCTGGGGATTCATGCCCGTGGGAACTGGCCAAACACCTTTGACATTGGTTTCAAAAGGCACCAATGCCACTTGAACATTGGGCTGATTGGCAAATTGATCAATAAGACGATTGGCCGCTCGAACCCGCGAGGGCTGAGTTACCCCCGGAGGAACGGTGCTGTACATTTCGCAAAACCCTGCAGAGCCTTGGCTGCCAGGAGGGTCTGAAATACACATCGACCCTGATTGATCGATGATCATCACCACTTTCACCGGAAAACCTGATGGGTCTGGAGGCGCGGTACAGACTCGACCCGAAATCGCCAACCGGTTGTCGACATTGACTTCATCGGCCACGCGCTTTTCTACCAAAGCATCACTGCAGCTTTCAGCCACGAGTGCCGCCAAAAGCAGATGAAGCGCTCGACGATGAAGCATCACGACCTCACTTTTATGACCTTCTGTAACGACCGAGCCCCTCACCAGCCGAAGCTGACGAGGGGCCTTGCTGCGAGGTTGAATTTCAAGAACTAGCGGCGACGACGAACCAAGGCGAGCAAGCCCAAACCAAGCATGGCCAGCGAACCATCGACGGGAATGGCGCTGCACGTCTGAGCGCCATTTTTTCCATCAGGAATGGCACTCAGCGCCAGCGTAGAAGTCGACACTTGGTTTTCAGGGTTGGGGTAAGCGCGGTCAGGGAAGGAAAGCTTGGCCTGAAGTTGGATGTCATACGTTCCGTCAACATCTGCCGTGAAGCTGGGCACGCTCCCATCTTGGTAAGCGTATTCCCAATGGCGAGACATGGTGACGATGCCTTCTGGGTTGACTACCGCGGCCTTGCTTCCCGCGGGTCGGCTCTTCACTGTCCAGGTGTATTCAATGGCCGCTCCGTTGCGATTAGCGAACAGGGGCAATCGGAATTTTTCGCCCGCTTTATGCATCGTCGCGCCGCCAGCGTGCACCTTGAACGAGCCATTCGGGTCAAGGCAATCCTCTTTGTTGTCTTTGTAAATCACCACGCAGTACTGCGCATCACAGGCATCACCTTTACCATCACCGTCATCGTCAGCTTGATCGCGATTGCGAACTTCCGGACAGTTGTCGGGATCGTCCAGCACACCATCGTTGTCTCTGTCGGCATCACAGACATCGCCCAGGTCGTCACCATCGACGTTTGATTGAGTGGGGTTCGCGACACCTACGCAGTTATCAGTGCTGTCTGAAACGTTGTCACCATCTGCGTCGGCGTTGCAAGCGGGGTCCGTCAAGGTCACGTTGCCGGGGTTCGACAACAAAGGACACTTGTCTTCCGAGTCGGCATAGCCGTCATTGTCGTCATCAGAATCGCAGGCATTGCCTTGCCCATCACTGTCGGTGTCTGTCTGATCTGCATTGGGGATAGTGGGGCAGTTGTCGTTCGCCAAGAACCCATCACCGTCGATGTCATCGTCGCAACTATCACCCTTGCCGTCGCCATCAGTGTCGAGCTGGTTGAAGTTCGATGCTTGGCCACAGTTGTCACATTGATCGCCGACCCCATCGCCATCACCATCGCTTTGATCTCGATTGGGAGAGAACGGGCAGTTGTCGCGATCATCAGCCTTACCGTCGCCGTCAGCGTCATCGGTGTACGCCAAGGTCACGCCGTCATCTGTATACGCCACCCACACAGAGCAGCCGCAACCACAACCACAACCTCCGCCTTCTTCACCAGGCCGACCGCAGGCCGTACCCAAACATTCTGGGTTGCTGCTGCTCTGAGCCAATACTGGCGCGGACCACAACGCGCCTATCACTGCGAAAGACACCCATAAGCTGCGTCGGTTCATAAAAACTCCTCTTGAAGCGTGAACTGACAGCCTCTTCAGCAAAAGCCGAACCAGCCTGCGTTCGCCTCAATCATCAACCCCTTACGAAATGCTTTTGCTGCAAACGAGGGGCGCACCCCACAAGAGGGGTGGCGACAAAACGCCTCAGAAATCATCGGGCGTGAAGGTAACAATCCCACTTGGGCGCCTTGTTGCGGGGGGCACAAAAATAAGTGGAGCGACATGCAGCGAGCCAATGCCAGTACCTCGAGGATCATTCTCTCGGCCCACTTGAAAGTAGACATAGATGTCATTCGTCCCCTTGGGAATGATGAGCCCGGTGCCACTGGGCCGAGCCAAAGTTCCGACCAACGTGACGTTATAGATATCGATGTCGTAACAAGCGCGCCCGTCAGCTGTCGGAGCGGACGGCGTAATGGAATACCCGTAACTCCGTTCTTGCTGAAACTTGATGTCGGCAGAAATGGGGTCGGTGTGAGCCTCTATTTCCCCCACATTGGTCAACCCATCGCGTTCATCGTCCTGGAGATCTTCTGCAATGAGTGGGTTTGTCCCACCTAAGTGCTCTGCAAGGTCTATAAGTCCGTCACCGTCGGTGTCTCCAATACAAGCATCAGTACCCAGCACCCGTTCTTCACAGTCATTGAGTCGATCTCCATCGCTGTCGAGCTCAGCATTACAGCCGCTGATAAAATTGATGTTCGCATTGGTGTCTGTGAGTTGGGGCCTGAGCCCCATCTTCAGTTCAACGCCATCGCTCAGCCTGTCACCATCGCTGTCTTCCAATGTGGGGTCAGTGCCGAGGGTGACTTCATCGGCATCAGAGATGCCGTCGCCATCAGAATCGACCAGCACTTCGCCATCGCGAGACAAGGTATTTCGATTCATCACTACCAGGCGTTTCAAAATAAGCGCTCGTTGCAACGAGGCGTAATTGAGGGACCCCAGCGTGCGCACTAGGGCGTCGGGGCTGGTCTCAATTAACTCAGTACCACCAGCCCGAGCGATGGCCGCCGCCTCGTAGCGAGTGGCGACATCAGACACGTTGCGAACGTAGACAGGCTGAATAGTGACTTCGCCAGCGTTGAAGCGACCGGCCAATGCCTTTACTTCTTCGGTCACTCGGCTCAATTCACAAGCGCTGCACTCTGATTCGTTCGGCAAAAATGCATTGCACTTGGTCTCAATGCCGGCGTTGAAGACGGGGTTTGCACAACTGGCATCTGGCGAAAGAATGACTTGCACCACGTAGTACCGAGTGCGTGCGACCAAACCGCGACAACCCGTCTGCATGTCTCCGCTGATAATGCTTTGAGCCAGTCTCAACGGAGCTCGATGTGAAATCGGCCCCGGTTCTTGAAAAGCGCCGTACTGCACAATCGATTGAGCAATGCGTTGATCTCGCACGAAACTGCCCTGAAAGCCGGTGGCGATGGCGTGGTACCCCACGATGGCGAAGGAAATGTATGGAGTAGAAAACTGAGCAGTTACCGAATTCAGCGCGTCGACAACATTGCCCACAATTTGGCGATCGACCCCTGCGCCTCCTTCCAATGCAAAGACAACCTTCACAGGGAATTCCTCGCCAGCCGCCAGAGGAACACACGCAGTCCCTTTCAGTTCTGCGCGGTCTGGGCCGCTTGGCCCTCCTGCTCCAGCTGCGTAGAGACCGGAATCAGTGCAACTGAAAAGGGCGAGCGCCGCCGAGACAACAAGTCGTCGCATGGGCCGGCACTCTAACCTGTGCCTCACCGAGGGAAAGCATCACACCCAATGCCTACCTACAACGACATCACATACGCCAAGAGATCGTCGCGTTCGCTTGTCGTTAGCAAATCAGCTCGACCATGGTGAGGAGCCCATTTTTCGACCGCAACTCGCAACGCAAACGGTGCATCGACTCGCACCGTTCCATCTGCTTTCACTTCAAGCCCAGCCATACCGCTGGTGAGCATCGGAAAAACGTCCCAGCTTCCGATGAGCGCTGGCGTACCAAAGCCTTCAAACCGTGTGTTTTGGTTTTCCGGCCGCAACGGCATGAAGTGAGGAGTTCCCACATCGAGATAGCGGCCGCGAGTGGCGCTGTCTTGGTCGAGCGTGAACTGCGGCGCCGGGTGGCATGAGGCACACTCTGCTTTGCCTTCAAAAAGACGAAGCCCTTGGCGCGGCTTGCCCACATGGCCATCAGGCAGCTCGAGTGTTTCAACGGGAGCGCCATCAATTCCCACAAAGGGGTTTGGCAACGTCGGAAGAAGCGAGGCGTACACCGTTAGAGCCTCAATCTCTGTCGAAGTGGGATCTGGGTTGTGAAAACGATTTCGCCCTCCGACAATCTTTGCAGTCTCTCCCATCGACTGCGTCGAGGCCGGCGTGAAATAGGGTGGGCTTTCGCGACTGCCACGCAAAGTCGGGCTGCGATAGACGCGCAAGGGCATTGTCTTTTCAAAGAGCACCCCTTCCGTGTGGCCATCAGGGTGACACGCATCGCAGCTCATCGCCGTGCGCCCCAAGTCTGCGTGGTACAGCACCTGACCCAATCGACGGGTCGGTTGAGTCAATGCCGGTGCGAGTGAAAATTGTTGAACCCACTGCGCTTTACCAGGACGACTGACATCAATGACAGCCACCGTGGCTGTGAAGCGTTCTAAAACGAAGAGGCTCTTTCCATCTGAAGACAACATCATCGCGCGCGGTCCCGCATGCAGCGACTTACCCGCTCGACCATTGACTTCGAAATCAGACGAAGGACGAATCGTGGGAAATTTTTCAGGCGGCCTCAAAGCAATTTCCTGCACCAAAGCCTGTGAAGCCGACTTGTCATTTGCCGTCAACTTCTTCACGTCGAGCACCCGAATCACGCCCAAGCCGACATCAGAGGCATAGAGCAGCCCGCGCGCGTCATCGAGAGCGAGTGCTTCGGTGACTCCTGCTCCGAAGCCGAGATGACGGCGCCAACCCGAAGCCAAATCAAGCACCCCCACCCCACCATTCATCGAAACTTCCATCTTGTCTGGGTTGGGGCCGATATTGGGGCCAATGGAAGCGACAAACGCCACCGACTGCCGAGGAGACCAAGCCAACCCGCGAGGCGCCTTCCCATTCATGATGGCATTCGAATATTTGGCGGTCCCTCCGCCGACGATGTGAGTGTTTGGCGAGGGCTCATACGAAGTAAGCCGCGCCCCCGTATCGAGGGACAATGATTCAACTGCCCCAGTACTCAATGAGCCAACCAACAGCATTTTTCCTGCGACGGTGAACTCGCGTGGGTTCGGAGCGACAACGGTACGCCACCGTTGTTTTCCAGTGTTCAAATCGATGGCCACGACACTGTCGCGTGCATGCTCGGCCACGTACGCAGTGTCTTGATGTACCAACA
>JAYUVR010000263.1:0-3231 GCA_043753955.1 Archangium sp.
CTACAAATTTCATGGCGATGAGGCTCATTGGGCAGATGTACACCAGCCAGTCTTGCGATTTCAGGGCTCCAAGCACCCGCTGCGAGCACCACCGTTTCACACTCGATGGAACCTCTGTCGGTGAGCACTTTTTTGATTTTCCCAGCGCCCAATTCGAAGCCGATGACGTCAGTAAACGTCTCGACGTTGACACCGCGTTTTTGCGCGTGTTGCGCGTAGCCCCACAAAAAGGGCCACGGAAAAATCACCGCGTCTTTCGCGTTCCACGCGGCGGCTTTGACGCCTTTCATCGTGAGTTGCGGCACGATTTCTCGGGCCGCATCAGGGGTGAGAATCTGGGTGCCTACCCCGTGCTGATTGTGCAACGCAGCGCTGCGCTCGAGCTTGAGCGCGACCTCCTTGGACTTCGCCAAAAAGAGATAGCCGCCTTGGCGAAACCAGACATTGATGCCCATGTCGCGCGCGAAACGTTTCATCAATTCAATACTGCGACGAGCTAAAGAGATGAGTGTTTCGGTGCTCCATTGCGCGCGAATTCCGCCTCCGTTTCTGCCCGAGGCACCGGCGCATAAGTACCCTCTGTCGAGCACTACGATGTCGGTTTCACCTTGTTCGGTGAGGTTCCACGCCAAAGACAAGCCCATGATTCCTGCGCCGATGATGACGATTTTTGCTTTGGGCTTTACCGGCTGTGAGGGCCGCAGCGCGGGCACAGTGAAATCCAGCCGCTCAGGCACTCCTCCCGACGGCGCGTAGGCCGGGTCAAACGAAGCGCTCGCCCAATAGCTGAGCTCCGTAGGGAAAAGGGGAGGGCGCGGGGTAAAAGGAACCAACTGCTCAGCTGTTGGTTTGTTGGGGCATTTTTCTTCTAAGAATCTGGCCACCGCAGTCAGGCACTGTTTGCCTTGGCACATTCCGGTGCCAAAGCCGGTAAAGCGTTTGATCGATTCAATGTCGCTGTACCCCTTGGCGATGGCGTGTTCCACCTCACTTGCGGTGACATCTTCACAAGGGCACAGCAGCGCTTTGCTCATGATTGACTTTCTGAACTGTTGAAGAGCGCTTCAGCCGCGACGAAACCTTGTTCAGTAGCGGCCGCAGAAGACATGGGCCCGCGCATTTCACCCGCGACCCAAAGCGATGCGTTTGCGGTTTTTCCGTGCGCATCAGTTTCAACTCCAAAACACCGCTTCGATGCGTTCCACTTGACCTGAGCTCCACCCGCTCGAGCCAGTTCAAATGCAGGGCTGGTTGAACCACACAGGGCGATGATGTCGCAGTCCACTTTGCCGCCTGGGTTGACTGTTGCTGCATTGACGGTGCGCAAGCCGTGAGCGCGAACGATTTCTGCGCCGACCGCTACCGGTTCACCGCCTGCTGAGGTGATCAATTCGGCCAGTGCGCGCGCTTCATCGACTTCACCTACACAAGCGATGCGTTTGCCTGGGAGTACTTGGTACCGTCGAATCAGTGACGAGACCGCGCGAGCGGCCATAACGCCAGGAAGATCATTGTTGGGAAAGGTGGGAAGCATGGCGTGGGCGCCCAGAGCCAGGACCAGTCGGCGGTAAAACACCAGGTGCAGTCTTTTGTTGTCAACGACGGCGAGAAAGGGCTTGCCGTCATCGGCGAAGAGCCCCACCACTTCTGCACCGACCCGTGCAGGTGCGTCCCAGGGAAGTGGTTGCCCTGGTTCCGCACCTGAAATCAAGCGCCCTCCTACATGCAACTCGCGTTCAAACAAGACGTAGTTCAGCTTGCGAGTGGTGAATTGTTTCGCCGCAGCCAGACCCGCGGCCCCTGCGCCTACGACGACCACATCGTGTTCTTCGATGACCGCCTTTTGTCGCACTGGAGCAGGGCGATCAGGCAGCACTCCCAACCCCGACAGCTTTCGAGCCACCTTTTGCAATATCTGCTCAGCCAAAGGCCAGCCGGCGAGAAATTCGTGGTGATTGAACCAATTGTGGAAAATGAAATCGTTGGCCCGCAAGAGATCGATTTCTGCGCTGGGCAAGGCGTTTTGTCGCTCAAGTCGCATACCCGCAGTCACTGGAACTCGGCAGGTGGCGACATTGGGCACTCCGTCGACGCGCATGAGGCACTGCGCGCAGCCTCCGCTCATGCAGAACGGGCCTCTTGGACGGTGGTACTTCGGTGAACGACTGAAGATGAGCTCGTCGTTGGCGAGGAGCGCGCAGGCGATGGGCTCACCTTCTCGTGCCTGAAATTGATGTCCATCGAGTTCGATGGTCACCGTAGGGGAGACAGGGCGAAGACGCGACATGGGCAGCCGCGGTGTACTGCGCCCGAGGTCGGAGCGAAACGTTGTCGTGTAAAGGGCAGCGTTGCTCGCCGCTACTCAAGTTCAAGAAGGCGATCTACCCCTTCGGCTTGAGGAAAGCGGGACGATGAACAGCTGTCGTCGATACACACGGTGGAGCTCGACCGGGCGAGGGTCTCCAGCAACGTACTGAGTGAGGACGTTCGCTTCATTCTGTTTCTTAAGGGTGGGCTTGCCATCAGGAAAGACTCTTTGTCATCACTAAGTACGTTGTCAGAGACCAACGCACCCCCGGCCGGCTCAAACGGGCTCTTTCGTCGCTGACAGGAGTTAAAGATATTTCTCGCCTCCGCTCTTGGACGGTCCCAGAACTTGGTTATCGATTCTCTGAGGCGATTGCTTTCGGCCCTCAATGAGTGTCGGCGCGCGCTTTTCTTGCTCGCGGTGCGCTCATTTGTTCTGCATTTTTCAAAATCGAACACCGCTCCTTCCACTTGAGGACTCAGCGATCAGCATGGCGCTGCGCTGTGAACTCACTCTTGGATTATTCATGAAAAACATCGTTACTCTTGCAGCCTTCATTCTCATCTTAGATGGCTGTGCACACTCTTCGGAGCGACCCACAAAAGAAGCGAGTGATTCAGGCACGGAAGCCGTACGCCGTCGCGCTTCTGCTGACCTCAATTGCCCAGAGGAATCTCTCGAAGTGAGGGTTCTTGAGACAGGAAACATGTTCCGCCCATGGACCTTTAGCGCCAAGGGTTGCAACCAATCAGCCTCGTATCTCTCTCGCATGGGAACCATCATTCGGAATTGAGGGTGACTTGCAGACAAGAGTTGCTTTGTGGGCCGAGCGTTCTCTGGCACAAGTCCAACGATGATGACGAACTCTTCCTTCGTGCCACAGCCCATCAATGAGCCCATCAAGCAATACGTTCCCAACTCAC
>JAYUVR010000264.1:0-5556 GCA_043753955.1 Archangium sp.
CCAAAGCCACCACTGAGCGGTCTTTGGGGTCGATGGCTACCAGAGCGCCTTGCACCACCGGCACTTGCGCCAGGGTGGCGGAAAGCACCTGCGACGCGGGAAGGGCACTTCCTAAGCGCACCCGCACCAATTCTCCGGGCTTCACTACTTCAGATATTTTGACCGGAGTTCCCGACAGTTTTGTACCTTCTTTGCGCCGCGCCCATTTCATGGTGGCGAATTCGAGTTGAGCAGTGGCTCCGATGAGGTCGATTTGCGCTGTGCCTTTTGCGTCATCGACATTTCCAACCAAGCCCACTGTTTCTACACCTTCGGCCAAAGTTCGAACGCCGATGGCGCGGGCCAATTTCTCGTCATCTGAAATGACAGGCTCATCAATATCAATTCGTTCATCGGGTTCAGACAGCGGGTCTGCACCTTCTTCGTGTTCCGGAGGTACGAGGTCCCGAAGCACACCCAAATCAGCCACAAATCGCTCATCTGGTTTACGCTTTCCAGCTTCAGCCAATCGTCTCTCAAGCAAAGGGCGGAGCGTGTCGAAGCGAGCGCGCTCAACTTGACCGATGGGTCCACGGTAGCCGAGCCGACGGTCGACCGCCTCAATGCCCGCTCGCACCGCCGTTTCAGCAGCAGCTTGAAGCGCAGGTTCCATAGCGATTTGCACCCGAAGACCGCCTTCCATCACAGCCTTTTCTCCGTAGCGCGCAACGAGTTGTTTGCGGACTTCCTCAGCATAAGAAGCGCCGATTTGAGCCGGAGGCCTGGGCCCCAACACAATCGGCTTATCCATCTCGAGGTTGACGAGCGGTTGAGGTGCAAAACCGTGAAGAGCCAATTGATTCAACACATACCGTTGGCGCTTTTTCGCCTTGACGATGTTGGTCAACGGGTTGATGCGGTGCGGGAGCTGCACCGTGCCCGCCAGCACTGTGGCCTCGCCTAAAGACAAACTCTTTGCGTGTTTGCCGAAATAGAAAAGAGAAGCCTCTTCAATGCCATACCGGTTGTGACCGAAGTAAATGGTATTGATGTACAGGTTAAGCACTTGGTCTTTCCCCAACGCCTGTTCCATTCGGGGAGTGAGAATCCACTCGCGGATTTTGCGAGCCAGCGTGCGTTCTTGGGTCAAAAGCAACAACCTGCAGGCTTGCTGCGAGATGGTTGAGGCCCCTGACTTCATCCCCCCGGGTTTGAGATTTTTGACCGCGCTGCGAAGAATGCCCAAGTAGTCGAGACCGCTGTGCGAGTAAAAATCTGCATCCTCCGCGGCCAGAAAACTTTCACGTACATGTTTGGGCAGCGTGGTGACGTCAACCCAAGTGCGGCGCTGAAGATAAAATTCAGCGCACACACTCCCGTCGCGGCAACTGACTTTGGTGACTTGCGGAGGTCGCCACGTCCGCAACTCTTCAACGCTGGGCAGGTCTCGCGAGAAGTACACGTAGGTCGAAAGCACAATGGCCAGCAAGAGCAGCAGACTCCCAAACGCCAGCATCAAGAGCCGTTTGAGAGTGCGCCAAAATCGATTCTGCGTCTGCGTCATGAGGAGAGCGACACTGTACTCTTCGGGCGAGGCGATGGGAGGCATTCGCTTAAGGTGACTCTTCAGGCATCGCATGCAGCTCGTTCATCAATTCATCGAGCTGAGGTACCTGCACTTTGGCCACTCGAGCGGCGTTCAGGCGGGCTTTGACGTACTTGGGCGAGAGGTCCATTGACTCTTGGTATGCGGCTTTGGCCTCGTCGTTCCTGCCCGTTCTTTCCAAGGCCACTCCGAAATTGTTGTGCACTGAAGCTGCGGTGGGCAGCACTTGAACCGCACGTTCCAGTACTGAAACGGCTTGCTCGTTTTGATTGGCTCGGAGGTAAGCGAACCCCAAGTTGTTGAGCGCCCACCCATGCTCGGGGTTGATTTCTACCGCCCGTTCAAAGCTGGCGATGGCCTCACTGAGATTGTTGAGCGACAAAAGCGCTTTCCCCATGACTTGAAATGGTTCGGCATTCTCTGGGTCACGCTCAATGGCTTGACGGGCCGACTGCACTGCTTCCTCGAAGTTTTTCAATTGCATCAAGGTGCGTGCGTGCTGAATCAACGGCATCGCATCATCTGGGGTCAAGACCGCGATACGCGCCCAGGCTTCCGATGCCAAATCGTGCTGCCCATTTCTTCGCGAAAGCTTGGCGACTGTGGTGAGTGTTTCGACGTCGGCAGGGGTAGAAAAAAGGGCACGACGTGCTTCGAGCAAAGCGCCCTTCACATCGCCTTCGCTCGAGAGTTGTCGAGCGTGAGCAAGGTGGTCGACGTTGGGTGCCTCATGAGCGACAGCAAGAATGTCGAAGGGGACGACAGCCTTAGGCGGCTCAACTGCAGTGGAAACTTCGACCACCCGGACGACGGGTTCAACTTTGGGTGAAATGACTGGAGGCGGAGAAGACTGTTGGCAAGCGTTTAAAGAAATTGCGGCCAAAACTGCGGTGAAACGTTTCAGAGGGGAATGCATTGCGGGAGGAAACCTTTCTGGGACATGCCCAGAAGGCTTCCAAAGCGAGCGGCGTGCCAGCTTGCAAACCGCTGTATTCAAATGAAGACTCTGAGTGGCTGCGGTCAGGCAGCCACATGAGCAGCTTAAGGGCGAGTGATGCTTGGGAGGATCACTTCCCAAACCTCGACGACCGACCCTTTTTTCGCGCCTCTAACAATCGAGTTCTTGATCCCAGCAGCTGATGCCAGCAGATCTTTAGCGTTCTCAGTCATTGGTTTGAGTTCGGTCTTTTTCCCGTCTCGCACCGCAAAGTACTTGCCCCCGGTTTTAGTGACTTGACCTGGAATCTCTTTCAGTTGTTCCGATTCTCGAAGTGCCTTGATTGAGGTGACAACGTACTGCGGTTCTTGAGAGCCCTTCATTACATGGCCCTTGATCTGAACCAGCGTCGACTCGTAAGCGGGGAGCTCGCTCAATGCCCTTTTTACGCTCGGATTGTCGGCGATGATCTCGTAGCCGCCGCCCTTTAGCGCGATGTACCCGCTTTGGTAGAGTGCCGTCTTTGTCGATGCCTTGGTTGCATGAGCGTTTGAGATTGGTGCTGCCTTGCCAACTTTAGATTCTGCCGATGTTTTTACGGTTCTTAATTGAACTCCAGCCATGAATTTGCTCCGTCTTTCTGAAGGGGAAATAGGTGTAAGGCGCGGGGAACTTGTTCGTTCAGTTTCCCAAAAACAAGTGACCCCCAAATGATTTCTAAAATGACTTCTGCTGGGGCTCGTTCTTTTCCAGCACAAACTGAGCTTGGCCTGCGCTCTTGTTGTCTTTGTAGCTTTCCCACTTCGCTTCGATATGGGTGTCATCAATGAAGCGAATGGCTGCGTTGTGCATGTGCATGTCATTCTTCTTGATGTTGCTGCCGCCCGCGAAAGCGAACTCAACCATCGAGGGGTTCGTAGACGGTTTGGCTTTCATTTTGGGTTGATTGCCAGCAGCACAATAGTGGGTGAGCACGACGTCTTTGCCTTCCACATAATACGCGGTCACCATTTCGTGAGGGGTGTCTGCAAATTGGGTTTCGATGATGGTCGAACCGCCTCCGGTGAGTCGGTAGGTCACCGTGGTCTTGTTCGTTTCTTCCCCGTGTTGAGCAGTGCCTGACCACGTGCCGACCAGCTTCTTCAGCTGTTCGAACTGCGCATTGGAAGTCGCAGCCTGGTGCATTTTAGGGTCGTGAGCCCAGACAACATTCGAAGCGATGAACAGCATGAACGCGTAGCGCATGGTGGCAGTTCCTTTGAGTGAGTGAAGTTGTAGGAAGCGACCGAGGTCCTTAGCTTCTCTTCTGCTCAGTCGCCACGTTCCTGTGGAATAACGAGCCCATGAGCGAGCCCATCGACCGATTGAACGCCTTGAAGACGATTCCTCTGCTGGCCGGGTTACCGCACAGCGACCTCGAGCTCCTGGCCACCAAAGTCAGTGAAGTGCGCCACTCGCAAGGCAGTGAAATCATCAAAGAAGGTACCAGTGGGTCTTCAGTTTTTCTCATCGTTTCGGGGCTGTGCGAGGTGCGTCGAAGTGGCAATCGCATTCGCGAATTGGGCCCAGGCGAATTCTTCGGCGAGATTTCGATTCTCGACCCGGCGCCGCGGACGGCCACGGTACGCGCTGTTGAACCGTCGATACTGCTGGTTCTCGAGGGCTATGACTTTCGCACCGCCCTCAAATCGAGCATGCAGATGTCACAGCAGTTGATACTCGTCTTGGCTGAGCGCCTCAGACACATGACTGACGAGTTCGCTCCACGCGTGCGCATGTAAAAAGGCTCAACTCGCGAGCCACAGAAGAGTAAGGCCTTGAAAATGTCTTCGGAGTTGCAGAAAGAAATCAGCCGCCGGCGCACCTTTGCCATCATCTCGCACCCTGACGCGGGCAAGACGACGTTGACCGAGAAGTTGCTTCTCTACGGAGGCGCCATTCACTTGGCAGGCAGCGTCAAGGCGAGGCGAGCCAAGCGCTACGCCACCTCAGATTGGATGGCGATTGAGAAAGAGCGTGGCATCTCAGTCACCTCGTCTGTGCTGCAGTTCAATTATTTGGACCATGCGGTTAATTTGCTCGACACCCCAGGCCATCAAGATTTCTCTGAAGACACCTATCGAACGTTGTCGGCTGCTGACTCAGCGGTGATGCTCATCGATGCAGCCAAGGGCGTCGAACCGCAGACCATTAAACTTTTCAAAGTCTGCAAATTGCGCGGAATACCGATTTTTACGTTTGCAAATAAGCTCGATCGCTACGGGCGTACTCCGCTCGAATTGATGGATGAGCTGGAAAAAGTGCTGGGTATGCGAGCGTACCCGATGAACTGGCCCATCGGCTCAGGCCCTGAATTTCGCGGCGTATACGACAGGCGCACCAAAAATGTACACGTGTTTCAAGCCGAAGGCCGGCACGGAGAAGCTGAAGTCGGTGAGAGAATTGTCTCTATTGAGAGTGAAGAGATTCACTCAGTATTGAGTGAATCTGAATTTCAGAAGTTGAAAGATGACATCGAGTTGCTTGATATCGGTGGTGACGACTTCAGTTTGCAAAAGGTGCTCGACGGTCAACTTTCGCCCATGTTTTTCGGTTCGGCGATGACCAATTTCGGAGTGCGGCCTTTTCTCGACGCTTTTTTAGAAATGGCCCCCGTACCCTCAGGGCGTGCGTCGAGCGCTGGGTTTATTGAACCGACGGTGGAAAAATTCACCGGCTTCGTCTTTAAGATTCAAGCCAATATGGACCCCTTGCATCGCGATCGCATCGCGTTTTTGCGAGTGGTGTCAGGACGCTATGTAAAAGGAATGACGGCGCACCACGTGCGCCTTGATAAAGACATTCGCCTGGCCAAGCCCACCCAATTCATGGCCGCTGAACGAACAGCCATCGAAGATGCTTGGCCTGGTGACGTGATTGGTCTGTTCGATTCGGGCATTTTCCGAATCGGTGACACCTTGCTCGAAAAGATGCCCGCTTTTGAATTTGAGTGCATTCCTCGCTTTTCGCCTGAGTTTTTCGCGGTGATTCGCTC
>JAYUVR010000265.1:0-5567 GCA_043753955.1 Archangium sp.
CTCCAAAAGGAGGTGAACCCATCACATCGCCCCCTCGTTCGTCGATCGGTCTCGCAACAGATCGATTTTCTTCGAGCGCATTCCTGATCGGTGCTCTAGAGAGATTCTCGTACCCCGATTGAACACCTCGTCGTCATGAAAGTGCTGGCCATGAAAAATGATTCGACTCGGCGGTTTCAAGAATTGGCAGATATTCAATTTTTGCTTGGGCTTCCCAGCGTTGATATTGAACTTGTGAAGACACACTTCGAGCGATACGGGCTCGTCAAGGATTTCGATGAGCTCCGAAAAGGCCTCAGCGCCACTTGATTTTGATGTGCCGACGACGAAGGACGATGTCCTCGCCTTGCGCCCTAGACCGAATTCCAGGGCCATGTCGTGTGCTGAGTATCTTGAGTTTCTCACGCAATTCGACTTTTCATTCGCCGCGCTGTGCGCCCGACGAGGCCCCCACGGCGAACCTTTTTCTCTATGCATACGTCGACGCCGCTGAAGGCACGCTCACTGATTGAAGAGGACGGGCGAAGCCGCCCGTTGGGCATTAAGCAGTCGGTATTACGAACCAAACACGGTTGTCCGTTAAGCGAAGAGGAACCTCCCGTGGCTCATTTTCGCGAGCCTATTTTGTTCGAAGGAAAGAGTACGTCGCTCACCGCTACGTAGGCATTGAGGCCAGAAGGGTCATCACGCGAACTTTCGATACCTTGAATCGATACGACCTCTGCCCATTGCGCACCCTTCTGGTGTCGCACCCAAACTTGAAGTTCTTCTCGAACAAAAGCCCACTCACTCCCGGCCGAAGATGAAAATATTTTGGTGCCGATGCTGAGCTTTGCTGAACCTAGATATTGGTCAACAGGGTTACCCGGAATAATACCGATGTGTCCCCCGGAAGATCTACCAACTCCACACCCGCAACTACCGACCACGAAAGGAATCCCGGCTGCTTTCGTCACCTCGGAACGACGTACCCAGCCCGTGAATTTAAACTCTTTTTCCGCGAGTTCAACTCGAAGCCAAGCTGGCCTTCTCGCCACTTGTCTGAATTCAAAACCATCTCCATTCATTACGGGCGCGGAAACGTCGAGGAGGAATATCGCCCGAACCATCGGTAGACGCTGCTAGACGCCTAGAGCAATACAAAGAACAGGGGCTGAATTCCTCAGACTGAGGAGCCCGCAAGCGTCTTAAAAAATGCGCTACACCAGTTGATTTGGCGAGCGATGCGGCAAGGCGAGACTTGACACCTGCGTTCGGGCGTTTTACCCGTGCGGCTCACAACTTGCGCTTTTGAGAATGACATGCCGAACTCGATGATTCGAATCGAGGGGCTCACCAAGCGCTACGGCTCGACCGAAGCGCTCAAGAGTCTCTCTTTTGAGGTACCCCGTGGGCAGGTCGTTGGTTTTCTCGGACCGAACGGTGCGGGCAAATCAACCACCATGCGTATTTTGGCCGGCTATATCACCCCTACCGGAGGCAAAGCCTCAGTCGGCGAAGTCGACGTGGTGAACGAGCCTGTACGCGCCCGAAAACTCATCGGGTACTTGCCTGAAAACAACCCGCTCTATGAAGAGATGATGGTGATCGACTTTCTGCGCTTCATCGCTGAAGCACGACAGGTCGAGAAATCGTCTCGCGCCACGCGGATTAAGAATGCGGTGGAACGGTGCGGCCTGGGCAATGTCTTCTCGAAAGACATTGGGCAATTGTCGAAAGGCTTTCGTCAGCGCGTTGGTCTCGCCCAAGCCATTCTTCACGAGCCCGATGTCTTAATTCTCGATGAACCGACCTCCGGCCTCGACCCCAATCAAATTGTAGAAATTCGTTCGCTCATCCGAGATTTGGGCAAAGAAAAGACAGTGATTCTTTCGACCCACGTCTTGTCTGAAGTGCAGAGTACCTGTTCGCGGGTGTTGATTATCAACGATGGTCAATTGGTCGCCGACGATTCTCCCGAGCGACTTACTTCTGGGGGCGAAGGCGCCATCACCGTCATCCTCGCCAGCCGGAGCGGAACGCCGTTAGACGCGGCTCACGTCGGCACCCTGCTCCGCGGAATACCCGGAGTGAGCGCAGTCGAGGCCGCCGAAGGGGAAGGCCATGGCACGGCGGCTTTCAGATTGCGCTTCGGGCTCGAAGACCCACGGCGGGCGCTTTTTGAAACGGTGGTGAAACACGACTTGGTGCTACTTGAACTGCGCCGCACGCAAGTCAGCCTCGAAGATACTTTCCGCAAACTGACTGGCTCAAACGAGCCCCGAAAGGCGGCCTAAAGCCATGGAAGGTACATTCGCCATCGCGAAGCGCGAGTTCCGCACCTTTTTCGCTTCTCCAATTGCATACATCGTCTTGGGTGGGTTTTTGCTCTTGGCGGGTTGGTTGTATTTCAGCACTTTGTTTTTGGCTGGCCAGGCGTCGTTGCGAGGTTTTTTTGGCGTCGCTCCGGTGCTCTTCGTGGTGCTCGTGCCAGCCATCACCATGCGGGCCATGGCCGAAGAGCGAAAGAGTGGAACGCTCGAGCTCCTCTTGACGCTGCCGATGGAAGATTGGCAAATCGTCGCGGGCAAGTTCTTGGCTGCGTTAGGCATGGTTGCTGTGGGCCTGTTGTGGACCACGCCTTACGCGGTGTCGGTGGCAGCATTGGCCGGCCCGGGAGCGCAATTTGATTGGGGCCCCGTCTTGACGGGCTATTTGGGGCTCTTATTACTCGCCGCGAGTTTCATCGGCTTGGGCTTGTGGGGCAGCGCGCTGTCAAAGAATCAAATTGTCGGGTTCATCGTGGGCTTGGTCCTGTGTTTCACCTTCGCCTTCATCGACAAATTCGCCGCCCTGCTGCCGGAAGCCTTGGGGCAAGCCATTGAATATCTCTCGGTTGACTACCATTTCGACAACATTGCGCGTGGAGTGATTGATACGCGCGATCTCATTTTCTATCTGTCTTTGACCGCAGTGGGCTTGGTGCTGACGACGAGAGCCCTTTCGTCAACACGCCAGTGAGGAACAACCCGTCATGAAATTGCAACACGGTCTCTTCGTGCTGGCCATCGTCGGCAGCCTCATTTTACTCAACATCATTTCGCTGCGTTTCTTCGGTCGCCTCGATGTCACCCGCGACGGGGCGTACACCTTGGCCGCGGCCACCAAAGACACGATGAAGTCACTGGAAGAGCCGGTGACAGTCACTGCGTACTTCACTGAAAACCTGCCAGCGCCCTATTCGAGCAATGCCCGATACGTGCGTGACCTGCTCGAAGAATTTCGAGCGGCGTCGAAAGGTAAACTGGCCTTTGAATTCATCGACCCTGCGGCTCAAGAGACTGACCAAGACAAAGAAACCAAACGGGAAGTGAAACAAGACATTTTTGGTCGCCGCTTTCGCGAGCCCACGTCAGTCGAAAAAGAGCTCACTTCTGCGGGCGTACAGCCGGTCGAGATTCGGGTGATTGAAGATGACCAACAACAGACAAAGCGCGCCTACATGGGTCTGGTCATCAAGCATCACGAAAAGAAAGAGGTCATTCCCGTCGTCAAGGGAGTCGAAGGGCTTGAATACGACCTCACGTCTCTCATTCGCAAAATGACTCGGTCACGCATGCCGGTCATCGGTGTTCTTCAAGGTCACCAAGGGCCTTCGCTTCAGGAAAAATTGCAATTCTTGCAGACCGCGCTTTCACAGACATATGAAGTGCGCCCTGTCGAATTGGGTGACAAAGACCGGTTTGATTCAGCACTCGATGCACTGCTGGTGATTGGCCCCAAGACAGCGCTGTCGGCAGCCGAAATCAAAGCCCTCGACCAATTTTTAATGGCAGGCAAATCTGCAGCGCTGTTTCTCGATACGTTGCAAGTCGACTTGCGCGCCTTTGCACCCGCTGAAGCGAGCCATGGGTTGACGCAATTGCTTTCAACTTACGGCATTACCATCGGCGACCGATTGGTGGCTGACGTGGCGTCGGCCAGCATCAATGTCAGTGAGCGACGCGGGTACATGATGGTGCAAATGCCCGTGCCCTACCCCTTTCTTCCCATCGTGAAACATCTTGAAGGCAGCAGCGCCATCACCAAGGGTCTTGCTGAAGTGGTCTTCCCCTTCGTCAACGAAGTGTCTGTGAAGGCCATCGATGGAGTGCAGAGTGAAGTTCTCGCGCAATCTTCGAGCAAGAGCTGGCTTGAGCCCAAACCTCCGAATGTAGACCCTCGACGTGATTGGCAGACAAGCCCACCTACCTTTGATGGTGCCCACCCGTTGATGGTGCAGCTCAGTGGAAAATTGAAGAGTCATTTTGCTGCTGAGGCCAGTCAATCAGCTCCGGGCGCTTCGCCTGTTTTGACTGAGAGCAAAGGTGAGTCGAGACTGATTGTAGTGGGCACGTCAGCTGTCATTCAAGACGACGTGATGCACATGAGCCGTGGCAATCAAACGCTCCTGCTCAATGTCGCTGATTGGTTGGTGCTTGACCCTGCGTTATTGGCCATGCGTTCGCGAGGGCTGCAATTGGCGACGCTCAAACCTGAGTTGTCTGAAGGTACTCGCAACGCGGTGAAGTTTGGCAATGCGTTGGGCCTGCCGCTGTTGTTAGCCGTGTTTGGTCTTGTTCGCTGGCGGATGCGCGAAGGGCGTCGCTCGACGCTCACTGTTTGACCCCTTACAGAGTTCCTGCAATGAAAAAATCAACCGTCATCGCGGTGGTGGTGTTTGGCCTTCTGGCAATTGCGTTCTTGGTCACTCGCGAGAAGCAAGTGAACGTCGGCGTGCGCAAATTGACGCTTCAGCCTGTGAATGCCGAGGCCATTGTGTCTGTTGAAATAGGAGGCGCGACCCCTGTTTCTTTACGTGCAGACAACGGCAGTTGGACTGTTGCGGCGGCCACCAGTACAGACAAGCGCTTTCCTGCCGATGACGGGCAGGTCAAGACCTTGTTGCAAGCTTTGGTTGAGTTCAAGGCCAGCGACTTCGTCACCGAGCAACCCGAGAAGCACGCGGAACTCGAAGTCGATGATGCGAAAGGTTTGACTGTCAAAGCCAATACCGCCAGTGGCACAGTGCGCGATTTGGTGTTGGGAAAAGCGTCAAAGAGCGGCGGTGCGTACGTACGACAAGCCAAATCAAATGAAGTTTTTGTGACGAGCAGTGGTTTAACCCACCAAGCGAAGCGCAATGTCACCGCTTGGCGCAAAAAGTCGATTGCTACCGTTAAAGCTGAAGACGTCACCAAAGTCACCATTACCCCTGCTGCAGGTGAACCCTTCTCGCTCATCGCTGATTCGGGAGGGTGGAAGTTCGAGGGCAAGGCGCCCGCTGATTACAGTTTTGATTCCGCGGCCGCGCAAAGAGTGGTGAGTCAATTGAACTCGCTGACGGCTCAAGAATTCATCGATGGCGACGTTATAGAGCCATTCAACACAGTCGTGGCCGTAGAAGCTAAAGAGGGCAAGACCGCCACGTTGCGTTTGACGGCCAAACGAGCTGATGGCACGTACGCACTCAAAGTTGACGGCAACGCGCAGACGTATGTTTTGCCGGCATGGCAGGCCGAGCAACTTTCGAAAGATGCAGATGGGCT
>JAYUVR010000266.1:0-19142 GCA_043753955.1 Archangium sp.
TTGTTTGAGCACTTGGGTGAGGTGAGTCTCAAGCTGGGCCGAAGGCAGAGAGCGGTTGAATGTTTTGGCAGGTCTCTCGAGTTGCTCCAGCGCAGCCCAGACGATGCCGAACGCCCCTCTCAGCAGGGCGATCTCGAACGGAAGTTGAAGTTGCTGTCGTCTGAGCACAAGGGCCGCTAGAAGCTCCTTCCATGCCGCGACACGACGAAGGCTACTTCGCCTCCAAAGATGGAACGCGCCTGTTTTGGCGCTCAGAAATTCCAGATGCTGAGCCGCGGGCGTGGGTCGGCATCGTGCACGGCTACGGCGACCATTCGGGTCGCTACCTGAAACCGATGGAAGCTCTCGTCAAGGAGGGCTTTGGCGTGTTGGCTTTTGACTATCGCGGTCACGGTAAGGCCGATGGCGCCAGGGCCGATTGCCGACAGTGGACTGACTATGTCGAAGATCTCAAAGCCTTCGTCGCTCGCTTGGTGTCATCAGCACAGGGAAACCCCATTTTTTTGTTGGCCCATTCTCATGGAGCGCTCGTCGCTACGCACTGGCTCAGCGCGACGCCCCCAGTGGAGCTCAAAGGCGTCGTCTTATCCGCCCCATTTTATGCGCTGGCCTTTGAACCCCCTGCGCTCAAATTATTAGGAGCCAGGGCGATCAAGAGTATTTTGCCGGGGCTGCATATTGGCAACGAGCTCAAGGTAGAACAGCTCTCTCGTGATACAGCATGGCAACAAGAGACCAGTAACGACCCGCTGTACCTTCGCAGCACTACCCCACGCTGGTTTTTTGAATGCCAAAATGCACAGCGACAGTTGGCGGGGTTGGGGCAGCGCATTTCGGTGCCGATGTTGATGTTGACGGGCACCGCCGACACCATTGCCGCCAGCCCAGCGGCGAAGGCTTTTTTCGAAACTTTGGGTTCGAGAGACAAGACGTACAAAGAATACGGTGATTCCCGTCACGAGATTCTGATGGAGATCGGCCGCGAACAGGTGTGGAACGACATCTCACAATGGATTACGGCGCACCTCTGACGTACGGTGCGCCGGCTTTTCCGGCAGGGCTGAACACACGAAAGCCTTTAGGAAGCACGCACACATGGCGAACACCGATCACATCAACATCATCGGCAAGGGCATCATCATCCGCGGGAGCCTCACGGGCGGGGGAGGGCTGGTTATTGAAGGGCGCGTCGAAGGACAAATCTCGCTCAAAAACCAGCTCACCATCGAATCGTCGGGCGTCGTCGAAGCTGACATTCGGGCCGACGAATTGACCATCAACGGCACGGCGAGTGGCAACATCGACGCTTCGACCAAGGTATCGATCAACCAATCGGCCAAAGTGAACGGCGACATCAAAGCCACGCGCGTGGTGATTGAAGATGGCGCCGTTTTTAATGGTTCCATCGAGATGGATGTCAAGCTACCCGACGACATCTGACCTACCAGTTCTATTTTTGACCCGAAGGGAAACCAACATGGCGAACACAGTCATCGGCTCGAGCATCACCATTGACGGAGAAATTTCCGGCGATGAGGACCTCGTGATTCAAGGCACGGTGAAGGGGAAAATTTCGTTGAAAGAAAGTCTCTTTGTTGAGGCTTCGGCAGCAGTTGAGGCCGACATCGAAGTTCAAAACGTCGAGATCACCGGCAAAGTGACGGGCAATATTGCCGCCACCGACAAGGTTGAACTCAAAGCCGATTGTCGAGTGGTGGGGGACGTTCGCGCACCGCGAATCCTCATCGCGGACGGTGCCAGTTTTAAAGGCAACGTCGACATGGACGTGAAGGAGCGCTGAGAGCATGGCCGCGACCAAAGAGTTTGGGCACAACGGCGAGTCGACCATCATCGGCCCGTCAATTCTCATCAACGGGAAGCTTTCGGGCGATGAAGATCTCACCGTCCGGGGGCGAGTCGAAGGTGAACTGAGTCTGACCAAGACGTTGATCGTCGAGCCGTCAGGCATCGTCAAAGCCAACGTGCAAGTGCGCAACGCCATCATTTCAGGCGTGGTGGTTGGCAACATCGAGGCGACTGAGTCGGTTGAATTGACCCGTGAAGGGCGCATGGTGGGTGACATCAATTCACCCCGTGTCATCATCGTCGATGGCGCCAGCTTCAAAGGTCGGGTCGACATGGGCAATGCAGAACCCCGCGCCGCGTCTGAGCGACCAAGTCACAGGGTCGCTCCGGCAACGACGGTTGCTCGAGCGCCGGTACGGGTGCAACCCGCGGTGGCTGCAAGACCTCTGATGGTGGCGAGGCCTGCTCTGACCAAGCCTCAACCTCCATCGATTCCTTCCGGGAGGTCGACTGCAGCGACTTCCATCGTCACCCGGCTCGAGCGACATGAAAGCAAACCGCCCCCGCCGCCTCCTCCGCAGCCGGTTTTGGTAGGCGAGGGTGGTAAGAAGAAGGTCTTACTGAAAAAGAAAAAGTGAACATGTCGGAAGGTGTGAACGAACCGCCAGAAACGGCTGGCGGAATACAGGCAGAAGCGGGAGCCATCACTCCCGAGGCGGAGCCATCGGCTGTGGCCGAAGTGGTACCGATTGCTATGCCTGCTGAAGCGCCGTCAGTCGAAGAAGCGCCGGCGATACACCGGCATTTTGTGGCGCCGGCGTTGATACCGATTGAGCGGGTCGACGATGACGAGACGTTTCGAGTGCGCAATGCATCTGAGTTGGTCGATGTGGCTGATCTCGCCACTGACATTGCGCGTTTGGGCCAACTCTTCCCCATTGAAGTCAGGTTTCGCGCACCAGATCGTTTTCAAATCATCACTGGCTTTCGTCGCGTAGCCGCCTTGCGATTTTTGCAACGAGAACGCGTGTTGGCCCGGCTGCACACTGATCTCTCTGATGGCGATGCGATGTTGATGGCGTTGGCCTCGGCGATTCATTCTCAAAACGTCGGGCTCGAAGCGCTCACCGCTTTCCGTGACACGCGCGAGACCTCGGGGCAACTATCAGCGTCTGCTCGCGACATGTTGAGTAAGGCGCTTTCGCCCGGCGATGAGTTGGCGCCTGAGCAGGTTGAAGAAGAAGTCGACGCTGATGAACTGGCAGCCGACGTCACGGTGCGCTTGGGTCAATGCAATCAAGACCTGTCTTTGTTGGCTGATGTTTTCGACGAGCTCGACCCAACTCGGCGCGAAGAATTGCTCAATCAATTGAGATACTCGGTCGATTTGGTGGCTTTTTTAGAAAGTAAACAATGAGTGTTCCGCACCCAGACATTTCGCCTCCCGTGCTCGAGGTTGATCGCCGGCGACTGCTGGCGATGCTGACGGAACTTTCGTACGCCAAAAAGAGAGTGGTGCTCTCGAGTGGCAAAGAGTCAGATTTTTACATCGATTGTAAGAAGACCGTGCTGACCGCTGAGGGCCACTGGTTGGTCGGTAAGTTAATGTTCGCCTTGGTCCGCGAGCGTTTTTCTCAGGTGAGCGGAGTTGGAGGCCTCACCATGGGGGCAGACCCACTCGCCAGTGCGGTGTCGTTGGTGAGCTTCCTCTGCAACGCGCCTTTGCATGCTTTTTTGGTGCGAAAGGAACCTAAAGGTCATGGCACGGGGCAATGGATCGAGGGGCTCAGCGCCTTTGCCTCTGGCGCGCCAGTGGTGATTCTCGAAGATGTCATCACCACGGGAGCCTCGACCATCAAAGCCATCGAACGAGCTCGAGCAGAAGGGTTGAAGCCGGTGGCGGCGGTAACGCTGGTTGATCGCCAAGAAGGCGGTCGAGAAGCGATAGAGGCGACTGGGGTTGTGGTTTCTTCGTTGTTTTGTCGAGCCGATTTTCCATGAAATCTGCTCTCGCAGCGGCGCTGGTGTTGATGACTTCGTGTGCAGGGGCGCGAATTCCGCGCGTGCCGGGAGATCCACCTCCAGCCGTAAATGATGCAAATGCCGAACGCGCCTACCAAGCCATTCTTGAACGGTATACCCGCTCTCGTGGTGTCTACGACGTCTTCGACACCAAGTTGTTTTTTCAGGCCACGTGGCAGTCTGAACCCTTCGCCTTCGCTCGCGTTCGCAGAGAAGGGTTCTTTAAAGATTGGCCCCAGGCCGAGCTAGAAACCAAGCTCAACGATGAACGTGCTCGCTTGGCTGACGTGACTGAGTTTTTCGTGGCGGTGCACGCGAATGATTACCGCTTCGATGATTTCGATCGCCCCAACAGCATGTGGCGAGTGGTGTTGGTGGCCAACGGCCAAGAAATGGCTCCGTTGTCGATGGTTCGACTGGGGCGTACCACCACCGAAATTCGCTCGTACTACCCATATATGGAAAGTTTCTGGGTGGGCTATCGACTGCAGTTTCCGAAACAGCCACTCGCCGCGCAACAGAACTTTGTTCTCAAATTGGCTTCGGCATTAGGCCAAGCCGAACTCACATTCTCAGCGGACTAAGGTCATGCCTCGCCCGTTGAGCGCGCGGGTATGGCCCGCAGCCATCTTTCAATTTTGCTTCATCGCGGCGGTAGCGATGTTGAAGCCCGGGGCCAATGCGCTGACCCTTTCGCGCTTCAACGCTGCGGCATTGCCCTGGCTGTACATCAGTGCGGCAGTGATTGCGGCGGGCCTCGCCATGTTGGGTGGAGGGCGTCGGCGAAGTAACCCCGGCGTTTTGGCATTTGTGGGGACCCTCATCGCGTTGACCTTAGCGGCAGGGTTGTGGCTAGAAGTGCCTTTGGTTTCGCTCGGGGCGTACGTATTTGCCGAGGCCTTTGCGACGCAAGTCTCGCTCTCATTTTGGGGGGCCATGAGTGAGGCCTTTGATTCTCGCGAAGCGCGTAGAGCCTTTAGTTGGATCAATGGGCTTGGCATGTCTGGGGCCATCGCGGGCGGTTTTTTGGCACAACAGTTGGCGAGATCAGCAGGTGCGTTAGCGTTGTTGGTGGGCGGCGGGCTTTTTCTTCTCGGGGCGATGGGGGCCTGGCATTTTCATCGGCCTGAGCTCGAACAGGTGGTCTCGCTCCACGAAGCGCGGCTTGCTTCGCAGCACAGTTGGCGCGATGTCCTCTTAGGCCCCTACACTCGATTGCTGGCAGGCTTGGTGCTGGGTCTTGCGCTGTTGCAACAGCTGACAGATTTTATTTTTCGTCAGCGGGCAGCGCAGCAAATGCTTGAAACCGATATGGCAGATCTCTTTGCCGCCCACCAATTGTGGACAGGCGTTTTCTGCGTGAGCTTTCAATTTGTGCTCGCTGAATTGTTGCTGCGCAAACTGGGCATTCTTAAATACGCAGCGGCGGTGCCCGCAACGTTGGCTGCTTTGACCATCTGGGCCTGGGCCTGGCCTTCAGTCTGGAGCGCTTTCGGGCTCAAAGTGTTCGAAGCCGCATCGAGTTGGTCGTTGATGCCAGTCGCGCTTCAGCTGATGTATGCGCCGTTAGCAGACCCCGTTCGCGACAGTGCCCGACGTACCATTGATGGCGTGGTGCGAAAGGGCGGCATGGTGCTGGCGGGCGTGTTGATTCTCGCTTTGGGCAAAGGGCTGGGCCTGGGCGGCATCTTCGGTCTTTCATTGGCCGTGTGCGCGGGCTTGTGTTTCGTGCTGTGGAAGATTCGCCCTCGCTACATCGACGCCGTCTACGCTCGGGTGGCGGGGCTCGAAGCGCAAGGGGCATTCAAGGGCGAAGAGCGGCTGCTGCGCGGGGTGATTCAATCGGCTTCTTCAGAACAGGCCCTGCGAGCCGCAGATTTGCTCGAGAGGACTGGGCTCATCACCGAAGTGCACGTGCGTCAGCTCCTTCAACATCAGCAGGAACGCGTGCAGGAACGAGGCGTCAAGCTGGCAGAATCGATGCGGCTGACTTCGCTGGCTCGGCCTTTAGAAGTTCTCATTGCCGGTGCAGCGCGCAGGCCTCGCGATTTGGCCATTTGGGCCCTGGCGCGGCTTTCCCCTGAACGGGCCAAGCAGGTGTTACCCGGCCTCTTGTCTTCAAAAGACATCGGCGTGTTGATCGCAGCCATCGGAGGCTTGCTCACGCTCGATGGCCCCGAAGAAGGAAATGCCCGCGAGATGTTGGAAGGGCTTCTGGCACGTGGGCTCGACGCGTCGCCGGGTGAACGACGAGAAGTGGCGCGGCTGCTGGGGCGTTTGAGACGGCCTGAATTGGCGCACGCTTTGGTGCCCTATCTCGAGGACGACACTGCTTCTGTGCGCCAGGTGGCGATAGAGGCGACCGGAGAAGGTAAATATCTGGAACTTGCGCCGCGGCTTTTGCAATCGCTCACGCTGCGTGATGATCGCTCGAGCGCGCGTGCGGCCTTGGCCAGCTTGGGCGACAGCGTGGTGCCGTTGATCGCCTCGACTCTCGATGATCGAAGCGGCTCGCATTCGTTGCGGCTCCAATTGCCTCGAGTGCTCAGGTTGATTGGCACCCCTGCCGCGCTTGAGGCGTTGCTTTTTTCCAATGCGCAAGATGACCCCGCTTTGCACTACCGAGTCGGCATTGCGTTGGCTCAGCTCCATGACGAGCACCCTGAATTTCCTGTCGATGAAGCGCGCCAGTTAGAGGCCTTGCGTCGTCGTCGAGAGGCTGCCCTTGGGTTGGTCGTTCCGTTTCGCGACTGTCGGGCGGCGTTGGGTGACGAGGCGCTCCTCACTCGGCTGTTGGGCGATCGCCTTGATCAAACGATGGAATTGAGTTTTTGGCTCTTGGGTTTGCGCCGCGATGCGCGCGGTCTACGCCGGGCACACGCGCTGCTGCTGGGGCCCGACTCACGTAAGCGAGCCTGGGCGCTCGAACTCATCGAGAATGTACTGACGCTTGAAGAACGCGCCCTCATTTCACATCACCTCGACGCGCATCACCGCGCGCTTCCGCAGGGAAACGCGGGCCGGCTTCCCAACCATCTTCAATCGCTGTGCGCGTCAGATGACTTTGTACTGAAAGCATGTGCACGATTTATGGCTCGCAGCACCGGCCAATGGGCCATGGTGCGCCTGGAGGACGATATGGATGAGACCACCGTCAAGAGGCTCTTCGCCTTGGAAGGGGTCGAGATATTTGCTCGCAGTGACGTCGATGATGTCGCGGCGGTAGCGGCCGTCGCCCGGGAGCAAACGTTTGTGAAGGGCGAGCGGGTGTACGCCGAAGGTGACCCCGGTGACGCGCTCTACGTCATCGTCGAAGGCACTATGGAAGCGCGCCGCGACGGCGAAGTCGTGTTGCGAATGAAAGCAAAAGAATCTTTCGGAGAGACTTCGTTGTTCGACGGCGCTCCGCGAATCAACGAAGTGGTCGCTACTTCAAACAGCCGCGCTTTGGTTATCGATCGCCGCGATTTTTTGGATCTTTTGGCAGATCGCCCCGAGCTGCTCGCGGGAATGTTTCGAGTGCTCTCGCGCCAATTGAAGTCGATGGTGGTAGAAGTCGCGAGTCGCAGATCGACAACGGACGAGTGGCCAGTGGCCAATGGGCCTGAAGTTTCGTGAGGTGCTCAGCCTCGAAAGGGTCGAGGGTTTTTTTGTGAAAAACATCGCGCTCATTGCTCGCCCGAAAAAAGAAGAAGCAGTCACCATGGCTCGCGAACTCATCGCAAGCTTTCCTGATTTGACCTTTTTGATTGAGCCCCACTTAGGCCAGTCGCTCGGCTGTGCGGCCACGGAATATGACGAGCTGTCGAAGCGCGCTGACGTCGCCGTCATCTTGGGCGGCGATGGCACGCTCATTTACGGAGCCCGAGTACTGCGTGGTCGCCCCATTCCTCTTTTGGGCGTCAATTTGGGGTCGCTGGGGTTCATGACGGAAATTCCAGTGACCGAGGCCGTCAGTACCTTGCGCTTGCTGTTGGCGGGGAAAGCAAAAGTAGATTCGCGCATGAAGCTCGATTGCCGACTCTTTCGAGATGGAGCACTGATTCTCGACGATGAAGTGCTCAATGACGTGGTCATCAACAAGACTGCTTTAGCGAAGATTACTTCTCACGAGACTTGGCTCGATAACGCTTATGTGGCGACGTACCTGGCCGATGGAGTCATCTTCGCCACGCCCACGGGTTCGACAGCATATTCACTTTCAGCCGGCGGCCCCATCGTGCATCCGTCGCTCGACTGCGTGGTGGTAACCCCCATCTGCCCGCATGCATTGACTCAACGGCCGATCGTCGTGCCGAGTGATCAAGTGATGTCGGTACGGCTGGTCAGCGATTTAGAAGACATCTACCTCACCGTAGACGGGCAGGTAGGTCACACGCTGATGAAGGGTGATCGCATCGAATTGCAGAAGTCGAAGAACCGATTGCTCTTGGTTCGCAATCAGGCACTCGATCACTTTGCAATTTTGAGACAGAAGCTGCGCTGGGGCGAGCGCTGATTCTAGTAGTGAGGCGGTCGCTCTGTGCGGCTCGCATCAACCAGCCCTGGGTCGGCTTGTAGGCGGTCTTTGAGGCTGCGATAGGCGTCTTTGAGAGCGTCGAGCTCTCGCTGCTGGCGCCAGACCACATCAGAGAGCTCATGGACGGTCTTTTCGAGGTGGGCGCACGTAATTTCAAGCGTGGCCATGCGAGTTTCTGAGGTCACCTGAAGTGCCCTAGCACCATTGCGACTTTCCCTCATCAGTCGGCAGGTGCAGTCAGGTTGTCGTTGGCGACCCAGCCCTTAGGTGCCCTAGACGGATCGTGCAGCCCGAGCCAGGTCATGTTAATGCGGACATTTCCCGTTGTATTTTCGAAGAGTGCCCATCAGTGACCGAGCCTGCTGTGACGATGCTTCCCCCCGATGATGGATCTTGGCTGAAGAGTCTCAAGGCCGACGTTCAGCCGATGACCTTCAAAAAAGGTCGGCAATACGCAGAAGCACAGCGTGTTTCCGGCTTGGCCCGAACTGACGTGGGCATCGCGGCCACGGTGGCGGGCAGCGAAGGACAAAAGTATTCGGTTCAACTGGCCCCCACCGATAACGCGGCTTTTGAGTCGATGTGCAATTGCGAGTCGTGGAACAAATACGGCCTGCATTGCAAACATGTGGTGGCAGCGGGGTTGGTCTATTTGGCCCGCGTTCGAAAAAGAGCCGAAGCTGAATTGGCCGCTGCGCCGCCGGTGGAAGGTGCGGCTTCGAGCGGACCAGAAGTCGCTCCATTGCCGGCATTGGCGAAGCTTGAAAATTGGCTGGGGTTGTCCGCGCTCCCTGATTTGGAATTTCACTATCGATTGACTCCCACGCCTTCGACCACCGGCGGGCGGGCCTGGGTGATCGACGTACGACGCGCTGATCAAGCCTCTAAAGGCCCAGTTCAGGTCAAACGGCTGCTGTCCATGGGCATGCGCATTTCCCCGCCTGATGAACGGGTGTTGGCGCAGTTGGCTGATCATGAAGTGCGGTACGACTCAAAAATAATTCTCAACGATGAAGAGCTGGCTGATCTCTTCGAAGTGATGCGGGCCCGCAGAGTCATCTACCGAGGCACGGCTCTTCTTTTCCCGCCCGAGCCTGTGCGGCCCATCATTCGGCTGAACAATTCGCCTGAAGGCGCAGTAGCACGCATTGAAATTGCCCTGCCTGACGAGACATCGCTGCCACTCAAAGACGTGGTGGTGCTGTGTGGGCGCCGCACCTGGGCGTTGGTCGCTCAAAATGCCCATGTGCTTGAGCCCGATTTTCCACCGCGGTTGTTGCGGAAGTGGTTGCTCGAGCCGTCGATGTCTTTCCCGCCTGATCAGCTCGATCGCACCCTGTCATTTTTCGCCGCGCATCTTCCACGCTATCGCTTGGCGTTGCAGGCCGATGGCATTGAGGTTGACGATTCGATCGAGCCGCAATTTTTGCTCACCGTCGAAGGGCGAGCAGATCACGTCAAAGCGCAGTTGGCTGCTCGCTACGGCAAAGCGGTGACGGTGCCCGTTTCGGCGAGCGCCCAGCACTTGGGTTACGCCAGTGGAGTGACAGATGAGGGTCGAAAACTCATCTTGAGACAAGAAGTGCTCGAACGTGCCGCGGCACGTCAGTTGATTGAACGCCGCTTCCGATTCGACGAAGCCAGCATGACCTTTGAGGCTTCGGGTGACGCAGCCATCGATTTCTGGGCGCGCGGCCGCAGCGAATTGCCCAAGACGTGGGAAGTCTTCGCTGCCGCAGCTCCCCGCGTTCAGGTGCGCGCGAAGTTACGCCCGAAGATTCGGGTCAACATGACGGCGATGAACTGGTTTGATCTCGATGCTGAATTTACGAGCGAAGATCAAAGCGTCGACTTGGGCGCCGTGCGCATGTTCCTCGAAACCGGCCGCAAGTTTGTGCCGCTCAAAGATGGAAGTTTCGCAGAAGCTGACGTCGACGAACTGAAACGTGTCGCCACTTTGCTGGAAGAAGCAGGCGCCATGCCGGGCAAGACGCGTACGCGGCTGCCTCTCTTTCACGCCACCGCGCTCGATCTCCTGGCCACTTTGGGCGACGTGGAAATCGAAAGTAAGGCCCGTCGAGCGATGACCGAATTACGGGAAATCGACGGCATTCCCCCCATTAAAGCGCCGGAAGGTCTGCAAGCTGAACTGCGCCACTATCAAGAGGCCGGTCTGTCTTGGTTGTGGTTCATCTATAGGCACGGGCTCTCTGGAGTGCTGGCCGACGACATGGGCTTGGGCAAGACCATTCAAGCGCTTTCATTGATGCTGAAGATCAAAAAAGAGCAGGGCACCCAGCCCAGCTTGGTGGTGGCTCCCACGTCTGTGCTTCCCAACTGGGAAAGAGAGATTGAGCGTTTCACACCTCAGCTTTCCTATGTGACCTGGCATGGAGCAGACCGTCGCGACAACGTTGAAAAGTTACAGAACGTCGACCTGGTATTGACCAGCTACGCTCTCATTCGGCGCGATCTCGAAGAGCTGAAAAAGCTCCCCTTCCGGACAGTGATTCTCGATGAAGCGCAGAACATCAAGAATGCCGATTCAGCGACGGCGCAGGCCTGCAAGTCTGTCGGAGGTGAACATCGCATCGCGCTTACCGGTACTCCCCTTGAAAACCGGCTGACTGAGTTGTGGAGCTTGTTCGATTTCTTGATGCCCGGTTTCCTCGGCAATGCCGAAGGGTTTCACGAGCACTACGAGCACCCCATCACCGTGCAAGGCGATCTCGAGACCCGAGACCGCCTCAAGAAGAAAATTCACCCCTTCATTCTTCGCCGCTTGAAGACCGAAGTAGCAAAAGATCTGCCTCCGAAGACCGAAGTCGTCACTTGGGTCGATATGGATACAGGCCAGCAGGCTCTGTACCGTGAGGTGCTCGCGGAGAGTAAACGCAAGGTTTACGATTCCATCGACAAGCTGGGTTTCAACAAATCGCGCATTTCGATTCTCTCTGCGCTGATGAAGCTGCGGCAGGTGTGTTGCGACCCGAGATTGCTCAAGCTTCCACCGGGTACAGCATTGCCTCCGTCGGCCAAGTTGGAACGCTTTTCAGAGCTGGTCGACGAGCTGGTTCGCGAAGGTCATCGCGCCCTGGTCTTCAGTCAATTCACCGAGATGCTTGAAATTCTCACCACTCAAGCTGACGAGAAGCAGCTCAAATACTTGTACCTCGATGGTCGAACTAAAGATCGCATGGCGAAGGTCGATGCCTTCAATGTGCCTGATGGCCCGCCCGTGTTTTTCATTTCGCTCAAAGCAGGTGGCACGGGCCTCAACCTGACCGCTGCTGACTATGTGATTCACTACGATCCCTGGTGGAACCCGGCTGTTGAAGATCAAGCGACTGATCGAACCCACCGAATCGGTCAAACGCGCGCGGTGTTCTCATACAAATTAATCACCCGCGGCACGGTTGAAGAAAAGATTCTCTCGCTGCAACAAAGGAAGCGAGAACTGGCTGCTGGCGTCTTGGGGACTGACTCAGACGTCGGCAAGGCCCTCACCGAGCGAGACGTGGAAGATTTGTTTAAGTTTGAATAACCGCACGGTGAGAGGCGCAAAAGCAAGGTGACGAGTTGACCCGGCGATGTCTATCGCCGACGCTCCACTTCATGCGTTTCTTCCTGATGAGTTTGACGGTTACGGTCGCCTTTTCGAGCTGTCAGTGTGGCACCGACGGCACTCCAACAGATGGAGGCTCATAGAGTACCGATGGATCTGTTGGGGGCGGTAGCGGTGGTGGCGGAACTGGGGGCGGTCAAGGTGGAGGCGAGTTAGACGGTGGCGCCTGCGTCGCTGGCCTGGTCGCTCGGTTTCGAGATTTTCGCTCTGACCACCCAGATTTCGAGAAATTTTCTGGAAACAAAGCATTTACGGGAATCGTCGAAAACGAGCTCGATTCTGAGAATTTGCCTGTCTATGCGCACACGGGGCCTACGGAACAAACCTCAGGCAAGGCCGCCTTTGATCAATGGTATCGAGACATCGACGGTACCAACATGGCGTTTGATCAACCGATGCCGCTCACCTTAGAGGCCACCAGCGGCAAGTGGGTGTTCGACAGTTCAGCCTTTTTTCCTCTCGATGGCCTTGGTTTCGGCAACCAGAACGAGACGCATAATTACCATTTCACCACCGAGATTCATGCCTCGTTTGTTTATTTAGGCGGCGAAGTCTTCACATTCCGAGGCGATGACGATGTCTGGGTGTTTGTGAACCGAAAACTCGCTCTCGACTTGGGTGGGCTTCACCCGCCTCTTGAAGGCACCATCAATTTTGACGCGATGGCTGCGCAGCTCGGCATTACCCCTGGCAGTCTCTATCAACTCGATATTTTCCACGCTGAACGCCACACCAAGGGTTCAAATTTTCGAGTGGAAACCACCATCGCCTGTCTTTCTTCAGAAATTAACTGAAAGGTGTCGTCGATTTGCTGTCTGAATAGCCCCTCGGATGAGGGCAGCAGAACGCGTACTCACTTTAACAAGAACAACACGCTCGGCTGCAACTGCTCGTTGTGAATGGCATTTTTCAGGGCACTACTCTGCGACATGGCAGATGGTTTCACGCTCGCATCGTCGCTCTGATTGGCGGGTGCCGCTGGTTTCTCGCACGAAGACGGCTGGAAAGCATGTACCGCATCAACCAGGGCTTTGGCCTGGGTGTATCCCGAAACATTGCGGTCCACTTTGCGATAGGTGTTTTGCGCTTCGCCTTGAACCCTGGCGGCAAAGATTTGCTCTGCACGGGCTATCAAGGCAACAGGAATGCAGTCACCAGTGCGAATTTGCTCAAACATTTCGAGTTCTTTGGGACGAAGAAGTGCCACAGAACGGACAGCTTTCGCGGCCTGATGAAGGTTTCTAAGAGAGATGTCGTTGGCCATGATTTCAGTTATCGACTTTGCAGACGCAAAGTTGTGTTCGCTTTGTTTAAAAACTCGCGAGAGGCCACAGCTTCACATTGAATCACTCACCGAACTCCTTTTGTCCATCGGTCGAGGTTGCTGACGAGCTGTCCTGGGGAGCAATGCGGCAAACACGTCAGCTGCAACGGGCCGGCTGAAGAAATACCCTTGCCCTTCAGGGCAGCCCAGCGATTTGAGAAACTCGAGTTGTTGCGGTGTCTCAATACCCTCGGCAATTACCCGCTGCCCCAGGCTGGTACCCAATGCGACGATGGCGCTCACGATGGCATTGCCTCCGTTACCATCGATGTCTTGAACGAAAGACTTATCTATTTTCAAAGTGTCGATGGGAAAGCGTCGAAGGTAACTGAGACTCGAATACCCGGTACCGAAATCATCGATGGCAATTTGCACCCCGAGCTTCTTGAGGTCGCTCAAGACATGGGAAGTTTTTTTGGTGTCTTGAATGAGCCCGGTCTCTGTGAGTTCGAGTTCCAGAATGTGAGGGGGAAGGCCGGTCTCGTGCAAAACGCTGCGCACCCCAGCGATGAAGTCTTTGCCATGAAATTCCACGGCCGACACGTTGACGGCAATGTGGCAAAGTTCAAGGCCGGCTTTCAGCCACGCAGCAGTTTGGCGGCAGGCTTCACGAAGCACCCATTTCCCGATGGATAAAATGAGCCCGCATTCTTCAGCGATGCCCACGAATTCCTGCGGGCCGATGAGTTCGCGGTCTTCTTGTCTGAGACGAACGAGCGCCTCAGCTCCAGTGATGACCCCCGTGTCGAGGTTCACCTTGGGCTGATAGTGAAGCACGAAGCCATTGTGTTCGAGGCCGTGGTGCAGCGCCTGCTCGACAGACTGGCGTGCGACCGCCCGGGTGTTCATTTCGGCAGTAAACATTTCGTAGTTATTTCGGCCGTTCTTCTTCGCGTAATACATGGCCGTATCTGCGTTCTTCACTACGGTGCCCACGTCTTCTCCGTCATCGGGGTAGATGCTGATGCCGATGCTGACCGTCACGTGCAGTCGCTGGCCCTCGACGAGGTGCGGCTCTGCCATCACCTTGAGCACTTTTTCAGCGATCACGTTCGCGTCTGCTGCGGTCTTCAAATCAGGGAGCAACACCACGAATTCGTCGCCCCCCTGACGACTCACGGTGTCAGAACCGCGAATGCACGTCTGCAGACGCTTTGCGGTCGCTTGGAGCACCTGGTCTCCGAGGCTGTGACCCAGCGAATCATTGATGTGTTTGAAATTGTCGAGGTCGAGGTAGAGCAGGGCAACTCGTTTGTGATTTCGTAGCGCGAGCGACATCGATTGGTTCAAACGGTCCGTCAAGAGTGCACGGTTGGGGAGACCCGTAAGAAAATCGTGTTCGGCCATGTAGGCCATGTCGGCGGTGGTTTTCTCGGCTAATTCGGTCATCGCGAGGGCGTTGACGGTCGCGAGCACCAACTGCTCGTTCGCTTCTCTAAGCTGCGCCTCGTCACCCACATGGGCCGCAACCCCGGCCCTCACGGCTTCTTCGCGCGCACCCATGAGCAGTTCCCGCTCATCGACCAGGGCGAGTCGCTTCGCCACAGCTTGTTCTTTGCACAGCACTTCTGCCTCGCGCTCTGCAAGCGACCTTTCGCTTTGATTCATTCCATCGCTGAGCTTGAGCGTCATTGAGCTACCGTCTTTTCGTGGTTGGGCTGGGCCCGGGTATTGTGAGTTGGCCGACCACCGAGCAGGCCCTCATATTCGAGTACGGTGTCGCCGATCATGATGCCATTCTGGGTAATTTCGAACTGGCGGATCTGAGAACTGTGCTGGCTCGAGCGAACCTTGACCACCGCCATCACTCGCTTCAGACAGCTTTCGACTTCGATATAGCGCTGCACGATGATGGCATCAGTCAGGAACGCAGAACCGTAAGGGCTGAAGCGCAAATCGGTGTAGCGATCTTCGAGTTCCGACGTCATCAGCACCGTCACCCCTCGCTCGGTCAGTGCTGAGACCATGCGGAAGAGCGACTCTCGAAAGTCTTCTCGAAAAGTCGGAGCGACTGCCAGCTCGAAACCAGACAGGGAATCGATGACGACGCGAGAAGCCTTCATGTGGCGAATCATCTTGAGCAGCTGCTGCACGATTTCATCAATAGAAAGGTCGAGTGAGCGCGTGTTGATGATGCCGAGTTTCCCTGAGCGCACCAAATCGTCAATGGTGTGATTGCGGGAGAGGCTCGGCGTCTGCTCGAAAGCCACTAAAACGCCCGTTTCTCCCTGACGCGCTCCTTCAGCAAGAAACGCGGTTGCGAGAATGGTCTTCCCCGAGCCCGATGGCCCGGCAACGAGCAGAGAGTAACCCGCGGGTAGCCCGCCTCCGAGCATCTCGTCGAGGCGGGGCACGCCCATGGGCAGCCGCGACGTATTCCGCGAAAGCTGAGGTTCGCGTCGTTCGCTGGTATCGCCCCGCACCACGGCTGATGGAAAGACTTCGAGCCCGGCATCGGTGATGCGAAAGGTATGCATACCCGGGGTGGTCGCCTGACCGCGCATCTTGAGCACTTGTATCTTCCGCACCATCGAGTTCCGGTGAACGCTCTGGTCGAGCAAAAGCAGACCGTCGGCCACGGTGAAAATAGGGTGAGGGTTGTTCTCTGAGAGATATTCCCCAACGAGGAAGGTGGTGGCCTGCCAGCTGCTCAAGAGTATGCCCAGTTCCTGAATGAACTGCTGAAGGCCGACGATGGAGTTGGGTGAGTTCGGCTCCATTCGCACTGAGCGCAGCGAATCGACGAACACCATTGCGGGAGCGAACATTTCCACTTCTCGCGAAATGCGGCCGAGCACTCGATCAAGCTCGCCTGAGGCGACCTCTTCGCTCAGGTTGAAAAAGTGTACCGATTCGTTGATTTTCCCTAGTTCAAAAAAATCGAACTGCTGCTGGTATCGCAGCATCTTGAGCGGTGGCTCTCCCAATACGGTGAAGAAGAGCGCCGGAGCTTCCTTCGTGGCGAGCGCGAACATGATCTGATGCGCCAGCGTCGTCTTGCCCGCACCCGGGGGCCCGGTGATGAGGTTAAAGGAAAATTCCGGCAGACCTCCTCCGAGAATGGCATCCAGTCCCGGGACCCCAGTTTGTAGCCGGCGGATTGGCACTCTATCTTTCATGGCTGCTGTCCTTTGATGACTTCTGCGGTGAAGTGGCCCAGACCTTGGCGAGCAGGCGTTCACTCAATGACTCGCCAATCAGGCCGGCCAGTAATTCAGTAACGGCGAACAGCACGGCATGACTTGTCTCTAATGCGACGCTGGCTTCCTGGGCGGCTAAGCGCACTTTGAAGGTCGCCGCTTCGCCACCAGTGCTATCGCGCTCGAAGGGAACTCCCAACCACGGGTGAACAGTGGTCGACAGATGCAAAGCCCGTCTGAGAAGCGCATCAACTCCACGTTCGCCGATGATGGGCGCGAGGCTGTCCACCATCAGCTGCCAGGTGTTCATCGTGGCAGTAGCAATGTCTCTCGCGTCGCCATCGCCTGAACGCAAAAACAGCGCCCTGCGAATGCCTTCGCTCACCGAACCCCTGTCCCCCGTTGGCATAGTACCCGTTCCAATTCATCTTCAACTGAGTGGTGGGAGGTGGAGTTGAGCGAGAGAGGAAACAATGCACCAGCTCCCAGACCCTGCACGACGAGTGCCGCACCCGCCCGTGCGGATGGCGTGGCACCGCGTTTGGGCGCGTGACATTCGGTGACATTCTTATGGTGCTCAAAACGTTCAAGAGCCACGCAAGGCGAACTGCGCACGTCACGTAACGACCATTTGGACTCCCCATGTTTGGCAGCGACGGTCGACACGTCGATGGCGGAAACACGTCAAAACGAACGATGCTCAGCGTCGTTTTGATTTGATTGTGACGTCCCAAGTTTTTGAAACATCACGGCTCGCCTTGGCAAAAAAAAACATCCGCTGAAGTCAAAACACTCCTCAACAACGGCGCTTCCCTTCACTCATCAATGACAATGAGGTGTGGCGGCGCAAATGTGGTGGTCTGCGCATTCGTTGCGCGCACACAGACTCAAGCACTGAAAAGACGCTGACGAAGTTTTCCCGTTCAAAAATGGTTGAGAACCACGAACATGAGTTGTTGGGCGGATGAGCTCCAGCGACAACGACGAGGCGAAAACGTCAAGAGCGCTTAAGAATCATGGCTCAAAGCTGACCCATACTCGTCAGAATTCTGCCCACGGTGCGTCGCTTGGTAACTGGGTGTTATGTTGAGCACTCAGGGCGACGGGGGCGTGATGAGTCAATATTCTGAAGCGAGGTACCGCGGGCTTCTCGAGGCGGCTCCAGACGCGATGGTGGTCGTTGATCAGCTCGGAGAGATCGTCTTACTGAACCTGCAGGCTGAAAAGCAGTTCGGGTACAGCCGTGACGAGCTGTTGGGTCAACAGGTAAAAAACATCATTCCGCACGGTTTCGCTGAGCGGCTGATCGCCGACGGCACCCGTACTGCGGCTGAAGCACTCGCGCAGCATATGGGCACCGGCATTGAGCTCTCAGCGCTCCGGAAAGATGGCAGCGAGTTTCCAATTGAAATCATGCTCAGCCCTCTCGAGAGCGCCGAGGGGGTGTTGGTGACGGCGGCAATTCGAGACATCAGCGTGCGCAAGGCCGCCGAAAAGCATCTGGCACAGATGGAAGGAAGGTATCGCGGGCTTCTCGAGGCGGCCCCAGACGCGATGGTGGTGGTGAACCAGAACGGGGAAATCGTCTTGCTGAACTTACAAGCCGAAAAGCAGTTCGGGTATCGGCGTGACGAGTTGTTGGGTCAACAAGTAAAGAACATCATTCCGTCTGGCTTTGCTGAGAGGCTTCTCGCTGACGGAACTCGCACCGCTGCTGAGGCGTTGGCACAGCATATCGGCACCGGCATTGAACTCTCGGCTCGACGGAAAGATGGCACCGAATTTCCGATTGAGATCATGCTGAGCCCATTGGAAAATTCCGAGGGGATTCTGGTCACGGCGGCGATCCGTGACATCAGCGTGCGCAGGGCGGCGGAAAAACATTTGGCTCAGACTGAAGGCCGGTACCGGGGGCTGCTCGAGGCGGCTCCAGACGCGATGGTGCTGGTGAACGAGGCCTGGGAAATTGTTCTTGTCAACATGCAGGCAGAGAAGCATTTCGGGTACCACCGCGACGAGCTCGTAGGCAAAAGTGCGGGGATACTCCTGTGTGGCGATTCGCTTGAACCGTTGCTCGCTTACGCACAGCAAGCACTCGAGCAGCAGCGCATTATGGGCATTGAACTTGACGGGCTCAGCAAAGAGGGGCGGCGGTTTCCCATTGAAGCGATGCTGGGCCCCTTGGAAACTTCTGGGGGCATTCTTTGGACTATCGCCATTCGCGACATCACCGCCCGAAAAGAAGCTGAAGCGCTACTCTTAAAAAACGTGGGCGAACTCAACCGCTCGAACGAGGAATTGAAGCAGTTTGCCTACCTTGCCTCTCACGATCTTCAAGAGCCTCTGCGCATGGTGGCCAGTTACACCGAGCTTCTGTCGAGGCGCTACAAAGGGAAACTTGACGCTGATGCCGATGAATTCATCGCGTTCGCCGTTGATGGTGCGAAGCGCATGCAGTGCTTGATTCAAGATCTCCTGGCCTATTCGCACGTCGGTACGAAGGGGAAGGACCTGGTCGACTGTTCAAGCGAAGACGCCCTGGCTCAGGCGGTGATGAATTTGGGAACCTCGATCGCCGAAAGCGGAGCGCAGGTGACCCACGACGCTCTGCCGCCTGTCTTAGCTGACGAGATGCAACTGGTTCAGCTCTTTCAAAATCTCGTCGGTAATGCCGTCAAATAACAGCGACCGGGAACACCCCGCGTT
>JAYUVR010000267.1:0-2864 GCA_043753955.1 Archangium sp.
GCGAGTTTGATGAGTTGTCTAAGTTGATTTCTGAGCCCGAATCTGAACCGGTCGTAAATTGATAAACCCGCTTCAGACACAAAATACTTTACACGACCCTGCATGCCCAACCAGTCGTGAGAGGTATCAAGGCTGCGAACGATGAGAAAAAAATGGTCGCCGTGATGCTCGAACTTTGGCCGCTGCGAACTCTTCGATGCGTCTTCCCACGCCAAGAGATGGCCTGGGAGCTTCACTCGCAACTTGTCGACCGAGGCCAATTCTTCGGTGGGAATATCGATCCACACGGGAACAGATTCTTCGGTGAGGCGACCAGCAGCCAATTCCGGAGAAATGGGTGTTCCTCGATCTGGCGTGAGTTCCCAAGCCCGAATCGTCATTGGAGCGGAACCATAGTGTCATTCCGCCCAAAAGGGTTAGTGCAGCACCCTTTCGCGATCGACCAACAAAAGAGGTTGGTCTTCGCGCGTCTCGTAGGCGACGATCCGTAAGCCTGCTCCACGGGTGCCCGTCGTTTCTTCACCATCGCCGTAGTTGAGGGCCACTTGGTAACGAACTTCGCACAGTGCTGTCATTTCAGTTCCATCGTCAGAACTGAAAGTCACTTTGATTCGCCCACCCAAGGGCAACGAGTCTCGTGTCTCTACGAAGAGCCCCACCGTGCTGATGTTTCGAGCAATGCCGCGAGTCATTCCATCTGCGGTGCTCAAATAGACAGTGAAGGCTTTGTCAAAACGCAGGTTCTGCCGACGTTCGTTCAATGCGACGCTCCTGGTAAGTGCGGAACTGTCGCGGAGCCTACAGAGTGCGTTCATGTAGGCAACTTCTCCACCCAAAACGACACCTAAAAATGAGAAACCCATGAAACAACTGATTCTGTTGGCGATGTTTTGGGCGACAGCAGCGCGGTCAGAAGGCGACGACAGATTCGAAAAGCTCAAAGCGCAGAGCAAAACGATGGGTGCTGCCAGTGCGTTTACTGAAAAGTACGTGGGCGACTGCGCGCCGAAAATCGCTGGGGGCGCCGAGTGCGAGCAAAACGCTCAAGCCTTCCGTCAAAGCGCCACGGGGAAGAAGTTTTTTTTAATGGTTCCCGAAGCGACGGGGCGCACGCTGCAGATGGGTTCTTCTGAGAGCGACGGTTCGTTCACGCTGAACATGGTGCCCTTTCTTTCAACGGCGGGTTCGGCCATCACGCATGGAGCGCCCTCAAAAACCGATGCCGCAGGCAACCCAATCATGCCTTTCATCCGCATCGAAGGGCAGCTCCCGACAGCGTGGAACGCGGGCATGATGGCGCGACAAGTTGCCTCTCAAGCGTTGCGACTCGAAATCATTTTGACTCCTCAAGGGCTGTGGTCACTGCCCAAGCGAGGCGGAGGTGCCATCAAGGGCGTCAACGCCCGCTTCGAGGCCATTCGAGTTTCGGTGGCGCGTACCGGAGAACAGGTGGGCTTGTGGGTCGCCAAATAAGATTTACGGGCGCGTCTTGAGTGCCACGTAGCGCTGTGTTTGACCACGACGAATCTTGAAGAGCACGGGCTCTTGCGGTTCGACATCGGCCAACACGGCATCGATGTCTTTGATGGTGGTAACCGCTTCTCGGTTGACCTCAACGATGACATCGCCGCTGACCAGGCCAGCCGCTTCAGCAGGGCCGCTGGGCACTACTGCTTCAATGCGAAGGCCAGGTTCTATTCCCAAAAGCACTGCCGCTTTGGGATCGATAGGTCTAATCGCCAGACCCAAAGCGTCGATGCGGCCACTTGAATTGAGTGCTTTGAGCGCATCACCCGAAGGTCGTTGAGCCAACGTTGCCGAGATGTCGACGGTGCGGCCCGCACGAATGACTTCGAGTTTTAAGGTCGTGCCAGGCCTTTGCAAGGCAACCTTGCGCAAGATTTGTTGATAGCGCTGCACTGTTTTGCCCCCCACGCTCACCACGCGATCTCCAGGTTTGAGACCTGCTTTTTGAGCGGGGCTGCCGGCAAAAACATCGACCACCACCGGTACCCTCGCGGTGCCCTCGCCTGTTTCCTGAACATTGAGCCCCAACCACCCTCGCTCAGGTCGACCATTCTCGAGAAGATTGGGCAGCAGTTCCTTCACCAGGTTGATGGGCACCGCAAAGCCGATGCCTTGACCTTGGCTGACAATGGCGGTGGTAACGCCCACCACGTCTCCACGCATGTCGAAGAGTGGGCCGCCTGAGTTGCCGGGGTTGATCAACGCATTGGTCTGAATGAAGTCATCAAATGGCCCCACGCCAATCACTCTTTCGCGGGCGCTGATCAACCCGTGCGTCACCGAAGTATCGAGCCCAAAAGGGTTGCCGATGGCCACCACCCAATCGCCGATTTCCAATTGATCTGAATCGCCCAAGGTCACCGTGGGCAGTCCTTTGACGGCGGGAATGCGAAGCAATGCCAGGTCTGTCGCCGGGTCTCGCCCCACCACCACCGCCGCAAATTCTCGCGTGTCTGCCAGGCGAACTTGAATTTGCTGCGCTCTTTCAACCACGTGGTTGTTGGTGACCACCAACCCTTCAGGGTTGATGAGAAAGCCAGACCCAAGCGAGCGTTTCGTGCCTTCATTGTGCGTTGCGATATTCACCACGCCCGGCCGTACCGCCTTGACCAAAGGAGCCAGCGATGTTGGCGCGCGAAACGAAGCAATCGGCGGCGTATTGGGAGCACGCTCTTTCCACAGCTGACCTGCGGGGGCCATTGTCACGGTCGTGACGGGCGCGCTCACCGATTCTCGCTGCGCATTGACCTTGGTATGAACCCACTCTTCCAAGGTTTCGGCGTTCGCACATGCTGCGAGCAACGCCCCTAGAAGAGTCAGTCTCTCGCTCATCGGCC
>JAYUVR010000268.1:0-6165 GCA_043753955.1 Archangium sp.
GTCTCGCCCGGCATGGCGCTGTACGAAGGAATGATCATCGGCGAGAACGCGCACCCCAGCGACCTCGACGTCAATGCCAGCCGTGCCAAGAAGCTGACCAATATTCGAGCCGCGGGGCGCGATGACAACGTCATCTTGACTCCGCCTGTCGATATGAATCTCGAGAAGGCACTCGAGTGGATCGCTGAAGATGAATTGGTGGAAGTCACACCAAAGTCGATTCGCTTGCGCAAACGCGTTTTGCCCTTTCAAGATCGCTATCGCTCAGACCGCGGCAAGAAGCGTGAGAAGGAAATATTCGACGAGTAGCGATTCACCCGGTTGGGGAAGGGTCCTTTCTTCTTCCCCTCTGGACGGTGGATTGGTTGTATTTTTAAAGCGTGCGGAACTGGCTTGAGCGCAATCACCCTCCTGGCGACGACATCACCCTGCCGGAAGGTTCAGGCTCGTTCACCTTTGGTCGATCGCCGAAATGCACGGTCATCTTTGATGATGCCGTAGTGTCCCTCAAACACTGCGAGCTCACTTGGGATGCTGGTTTTTGGCGTCTTCGAGATCTCGGCAGTGAGGCGGGTACCCGAGTCAACGGCTTTGAAATCAATCACGGGCAGGCGCTGTTTCCAGATGATCGAATTGAATTTGGAAACGTGCAGCTGCATTTTCGCTCGGACATCGCCAAGAGCGATCCACCCTCGCTGGGTGCCATCGTCGGCGCCCCTGACGAAGAAGCACATTGGTTGGTGTATGCAGATGAACTGCAAGAACGCGGCGACCCGCTGGGTGAGCGCATCGTGCGCTCAAAGGCTGGAGGCGGTGTAGATCACCTGCCTTGGCTCGGCCCCCTTTGGGATGCTTTCGTCGCAGGCGAGCTGGAAATCGAATGGCAGTTCGGTTTCATCAAACGAGCCACGCTTCGTACTGTGGCGGGCCGAATGCCAGTCGATTGGCGAGCCCTCGTTGCGCAGCTTCTGAACTTACGCATCGGCCGTTTCATTCGTTCGCTCACCATCGATCTCCCCAAGCTCGAAAACGCAGTCTCAGAGCCTCCTTCTGCACAAGTCGCAACGGCTCAGCAGTTTTTCTTAAACCTGCCTGCTCTGCCTGAAACGATTGAGCACCTTTCGTTTGGTTACCAAGTCGCCCAAACCCCAAGCTCGATTCGGGCAAGCGCGGCACTCGTTCTTCGTCTGCCTCGCCTGGCAAGTTCGATTTATGCCGAGACAACGTCCGTCGGTTTGAAAGTGATTCACGTGACGCCCAGCGCAACGCTTCACGGGTTTGAGTATGACTCGAGGGCATTGCGTCAAGTCACCCGCATTCGGCGCGGTGAGCGCGGGCAATTGATCCTCGAAAGCCCTCCTGGCATTCCGCTCATTTCAGAAGGTAACCCCTGCTATTTCGCATTGGCTGAGGGGCGAGTGCAGTTGATCGCCGGAAGAATGCGCGGAGAAATACGCGTCAACAACCGGATCGACGCGCAGTATGAATTACTTCTGGGCGATGAAATCGATGTGCTCGGCGCGGCACGCTTTCGCTTTGACTCTTTCGCTTAACGCCCGCCTTTGCCGGGAAGACTCGATGGCCTTCCCGTGAGAAATGAATCAACTGAGCGCGCCAGTTCTCGCCCATCGGAAATTGCCCATACGATTAATGACGCTCCGCGCGAAGCGTCTCCACCTGCAAAAAGGCCCGGCACGCTGGTGGCGAAGGTGTTGCTGACTTTGATGTTCCCTCTCGCATCAAACGCGACCCCAAGCTGCTCTTTCAGCCCGCGGCTCTCTGGCCCTAAAAAACCCATTGCCTGAATCAACACGTCGACTTCGATGCGCTCTTCGTTTTCTGGGTTTTCCACGTCAATCCAGCGAAGCGCAACCAGGTGCCCCTCGTTGCCTTCGAGTCTGGTGGTTTGACGGGCGAAGCTGCGATCGCCTCCCTCTTCTTGGCTGGAAGAGGTGCGAAAAATGAGCGGCCATTGGGGCCATGGGTTGTGTGCATGCCGCGCCTTTGGAGGAGCAGCCATCAATTCAACCTGAAGCACCGACGCCGCTCCTTGCCGCAGCGCAGTACCAACGCAGTCAGAACCTGTATCTCCACCGCCTAAGATGACGACGCGCTTGCCTTTGGCGATTGGTAGCCCGCCTCGATTTTGTGCCTCGAGGTAGTCCATCGCCAAAGTGACGCCTCGCAATTCCATGCCAGGCACATCGAGCGTGCGAGGGCGTTGGGCTCCAATCGCAATCACCACCGCATCATGCGTCGCGCGAAGTTGGTCCCACGTGGGCTCACGGCCGACGTCAACACCGGTGCGAAACGCGACGCCTTCTGCTTCGAGAATTGCCAGGCGGCGATCAATGACTGTCTTTTCCATCTTAAAATCGGGAATACCGAAACGAAGCAGACCGCCCACGCGCTCAGCGCGCTCAAAGACAGTCACATGATGGCCAGCCTGATTGAGTTGTGCTGCTGCGGCTAGCCCAGCTGGGCCTGAGCCCACGATGGCCACCTGCTTGCCCGAGCGAGTCAGCGGTACTTTGGGTGTGACCCACCCTTCCGCAAACGCGCGCTCGATAATTTCTTTTTCCAACTGTTCGATGGTCACAGCGTCTTGATCAATCGCCAGCACGCAGGCTGATTCACACGGAGCGGGACACAGTCGACCGGTAAATTCAGGAAAATTGTTGGTGTTCGACAACACTGCCCACGCTTCACGCCAGCGCCCCGCGTACACATGCTCATTGAAGTCGGGAATGATGTTCCCCAAAGGGCAACCCTGGTGACAAAACGGTACACCACAGTCCATACATCGGCCCGATTGACGCTTCGCTTCTTCTGCTGAAAGAGGGTTCACGATTTCCCGAAAGTCGTGAACCCGTGATTGCACCTCACGCTTGGGAGCATTCTTGCGATCCCATTCCATAAAACCGGTGGGCTTACCCATGAGAGTGACCTCCTTTGGCAAGTCGTGGCGCTTGAGGAGACGGCGCAGGAGGCCGCAATCGCTGCGCCCGGCGAGCTTGGAGCACTTTGCGGTAGTCCGTGGGCATCACCTTGACGAAGGAAGAAACCAAGTGTTCCCAGTTGTCGATGACTCGCGCCGCCAAGGGACTCTTGGTCAAACGCAAGTGCGCTTCGACCAACCCGTAAACCAACCAAATCTCAGACTCATCGACCAGCGATTCAAGTTCCACCATTTCTAAGTTGCACCGCGCTTTGAAATTGCGCGAACGATCGAGAACGTAAGCGGTACCTCCGCTCATGCCGGCCGCGAAATTTCGACCCGTGGGCCCGAGTACAACCACCACGCCCCCTGTCATGTATTCGCAGCCGTGATCTCCGATGCCTTCGACGACTGCTTTGGCTCCTGAATTCCGCACCGCGAAGCGCTCACCGGCAAGCCCAGAAAAATAAGCTTCCCCTTCCGTTGCTCCGTAGAGCACGGTATTTCCGACGATGACGTTTTCCTCAGGAAGGAAAGTCGAGCCGTGCGGCGGGTAGACCACCACTCGGCCTCCGGAAAGACCTTTGGCGACATAATCATTGGCTTCACCTTCGAGTTCCAAAGTCACGCCTCTACACACGAAGGCGCCAAAACTCTGCCCTGCTGAACCGCGCAACTTTAAGTGCAAGGCATCATCGGCCAACCCATTGGGCCCATGGCGCCGGACCAGTTCACCGGAAAGCATCGCTCCAACAGCTCGATGTGCATTCGAGACCCTCACCACCGAAGCGTCATTTTTCGCGCGAGCCAGAAGCTGGTGATCCAAATGTTCAGAAATGTCTTTCTTCTGTGCGTTTTGACAACTGCGCGGGCCGTCTTGCGGGGGAAGTAACAATGGCCTCAAATCAACTCTTCGCGCCTTCCAATGCGTTACGTCCTTCTTTTGGCGCAGCCATTCGACCCGGCCCACGATGTCTTCGAGCTTTCGCGCGCCCAAGGCTGCGAGTCGCCGACGAACACCCTCGGCAATGAGCAAGAAGAAATGCACCACGTCATCGACGCGGCCGTGAAAGTGCTTTCGCAGTTTGAGATCTTGCGTAGCGATGCCCACCGAGCAGGTATTGAGATGACACTTTCGAAGCATCACGCAGCCTTCGACAATCAGGCTTGCGGTCGCCATCCCAAACTCTTCGGCACCCAGGAGCGCGGCGATGGTGACATCACGCGACGTTCTCAAGCCTCCGTCGACTTGAAGACGAATGCGATCTCGTAGGCCATTCATCACCAACACCTGCTGCGCTTCAGCTAACCCCAATTCCCAAGGCAAGCCGGCGTGTTTGATTGACGAAACAGGCGAGGCGCCAGTGCCACCTTCGTAGCCCGAGATGGTGACGCCGCCGGCTCCTGCTTTGGCAACGCCCGCGGCAATGGTGCCGACCCCAACTTCGCTCACCAGCTTCACACTCACGCGGGCCGCGGGGTTGACGGATTGGAGGTCGTAAATGAGCTGAGCGAGGTCTTCGATAGAATAGATGTCGTGATGCGGAGGCGGTGAAATCAGCGTCACCCCTGGCGTTGACCAACGAACCTTTGCGATGCGCTCGTCGACTTTGTGGCCAGGCAGCTGACCGCCTTCGCCGGGTTTCGCGCCTTGAGCCACTTTGATCTGCAGCTCTTCAGCCTGAACCAGATATTCCGTCGTCACTCCGAAACGCGCAGATGCCACCTGTTTGATAGCGCTTCGACGGAGATCTCCGTTGGGCTCTTTTATGTATCGACGCGACTCTTCGCCGCCCTCACCGCTATTAGACCGAGCCCCCAGACGATTCATGGCAATGGCCAACGTCTCGTGGGCCTCAGCACTGATGGAACCAAATGACATGGCCCCGGTCACAAACCGTTTGACGATTTCTAAGGCCGGTTCAACTTCATTAAGCGGCACAGCCTTGGCGAGCGAAGTGTCGATATCAATCAACCCGCGAATCAAGGCGGGGTCGTCATCTTCTTCATCAGCCAAACGCTCATAGTTCGCAAACAACTGCGCGTCATTGGCTCGAGCCGCAGCTTGCAAGGCCGCGATGGTGTCTGGGTTCCACTTGTGACGCTCTCCGCGGCGGCGCCATTGGTACACGCCTCCCGCAAATGGAATGGCCACTTCATCTGCGGGCAACGCCACAAAACCGCGTCGATGGCGCTGTTGTACTTCGAGCTCAAGTTCTTGCAGGCCCACGCCTTCGATTCGAGATGGGGTGCCAGTAAAATAACGATCGATCAACGCGCGCTCGAGGCCCACGGCTTCGAAAATCTGCGCTCCCCGGTACGACTGCACTGTCGAGATGCCCATCTTCGACATCACCTTGAGCAACCCCTCATTGATGGCCTTGATGAAGTTCTTCGCGCCCAATTCACGCTGCTCAGAAGGAATGGAATCGATGGCGAGCCACGGGTTGACTGCAGCGGCTCCGAAACCGATCAACAAGGCGAAGTGGTGCACTTCGCGCGCTTCGGCTGTTTCAACCAAAAGGCCGGTGTGCCGACGAATGCCATCTTTGACCAGCCGTTGATGCACCGCACTCAACGCCAGCAGAGCAGGAATGGGCTTTTTTCGCGCATCGACGCCGCGATCGCTCAGTATCAAGACGTCAGCACCGTCTTCTACCGCCGCCACCGCCTCGTCACAGAGCTTGGCCACGGCGTCCGCCAATTCTCCCACGTAGATCATCGACAACACTTTGGGCTCAAAAACTCCGAGCGAGCGCATGCCCTTGAGTCTCGCTACATGTTCATTGTCAAGAATAGGCCCAGGCAAAGACAACCGGTGACACTGCTCTGGGGTCTCTTCAAAGGTGTTGCCATCAGGGCCAATACTGGTGGCCAAAGACATCACCATCGATTCACGAATGGGGTCGATGGGCGGGTTCGTCACCTGGGCAAAGAGTTGGTGAAAATAATCAAAGAGCGAAGGAGCGCGATCGCTCAACACCGCCAACGGCGTATCGTTGCCCATAGAACCAGTAGGCTCTTTGCCACTTTCCACCATCGGAGCGACGAGCAACCTCAAGTCTTCATCGCTGTACCCAAACGCTCGCTGCAATCGAGCAAGCTCGTCCACCCCAGGAGCCTCTGGGGGGTCGTGTAAAGTATTTTGTGTCTGAAGCGGGTTTATCAATTTACGACCGGTTCAGATTCGGGCTCAGAAATCAACTTAGACAACTCATCAAACTCGC
>JAYUVR010000269.1:0-5198 GCA_043753955.1 Archangium sp.
GGGCGGGTGTACGTGTTGTTGGTTGAGGGCGGGGAGGCGAAAATTGAGCCTGAAGAAGAGACGGTGTTGGCGCAAATTGATGGTCGAAGAACGTTGATAGAAATCGGCCAGCTGTCTCGTTTTTCAGAATTCGACACCACCCGCATCGTTCATCGACTGGTCGACTTGGGTCTCGCCACTGTCAGTTCGGCTCAAGCCGTTCTCGCGACGCCAGCCCCAGCCGCCGAAGTCGCACCGAGTTTTGTGCGACCTTTAAGCTCACCACCTCAGCCGCAGCCTTCTGTTTCGCTCACGTTGTCTCCAGAGCGAGTCATCGCGGTATTCAACATGATTTTTCGAGAAGTGCGCGATGAGGTGGCTGCCGGTGGCACGTTGGACCCTTTTCTCACGGCCGCCAATGCCGCTCTCAAAGGAAGTGGGGTTTCGACTTCACCGGTTCTGACCGGGTTGACCTTCGAGCAAGATGGCAGTTTGAACAGCGATAAATTGCTCGCGCGATATGAACAACTGGCGACAAAAACCAAGTTGGGTACAGACCCGATCGTCTCGCTCAAGCAGGCGCTCTCTGATGTGATGTTCTTTCTGCTCTTTCAAGCTGGAGAATTGCTTGAGTCAGCCGCAGATGAAGAACTGGCTCGACGGGTCAAACTTCACCTTTCTTCCATCGAAAAAAAGTGAACGAGCTTCCCACCCTGACGGCTGATCTCCCGGGCTGTGGAGGTACATTTAAGGCCACGCCTGAAGACTTTGAAGTCGAAGAGATTCCAGCCTACGAGCCGTGTGACGAAAAAGACTGTGAGCACCTCTTTTTGTGGGTTGAAAAAAGAGGTCGATCGACTCAAGACGTGGCCAAGGCACTGGCTCGCCACTGCGGCATCAATGAAAAAGACGTCAGCTGGGCGGGGCTCAAAGACAGGCAGGCCGTCACTCGGCAATACTTCTGTGCTCCAGCGCGTTTCGTCGAACCGCATCTGACTTCGTTTGCTCTCGAAGGCGTGACGGTGCTCAAGAGTGCTCGACATCGCAATAAGCTCAAGACAGGGCATCTTCGAGGCAACCGGTTTTCGCTGGTCGTCCGCGGGGTGACTGAGCATTCGATCGCGCAAGAAGTACTCGCGAGAATCGTGCGTTTGGGCATTCCCAATTTCTTTGGAGAACAGCGGTTTGGCGTTGGCGGCGACAATGCGGTGCGCGGAAAAAGCATTCTCGAGGCAGGGGGACGGCATCGAGATCGCTTTGAGCGCAAACTGTTCTTATCGGCGTACCAATCAGACCTCTTCAATCGTGTGTTGGCACAGCGCCTCGAGGCGGGAACCTTTGCCAAGGCCGTCACCGGAGACGTGCTGAAAAAACACCTCACCGGCGGTGAGTTCATTTGTGCTGACCCAGAAGTTGATCAACCGAGGCTTGAGAATTTTGAAGTCAGTGCCACGGGCCCTCTTTTTGGCCCAGAAATGCGCCGCCCCGAGGGAGAAGTCGACGCTTTGGAAGAATCGGTTTTGGCTTCTGAAGCGGTGACGAGGGATCTCTTTCTCAAAGGAGGCAATGAAACGCTCGGCGCCCGGCGATTGCTGCGCGTACCCCTTGAACTCGAGAGCGCGGTCAGCGAGGGCGAGAATTTGAGGCTCCGGTTTACGCTCCCAGCGGGCAGTTATGCCACGGTGTTGCTCAGAGAATTGCTCAAGAGCCCCCTGCCCGTTGCGTAAAAAACTGCGCAATGCAGGAGGTCTTCACGGACTTCTCGCTCGCACACTGACATTGGCGCTGGCGATGCATTGAAGGGCCTTCTGATTTGACTGGGTGTTGGACAACACCTTGACGCGCACTCAGGCCAGAGGGAGAAGCCCGAAATGATGAAATCTGTATCTGCATTGTGTGTATTGCTCTGCGTGGTGGGTTGTCGGGGCAGTACGACGCTCGAGCCTGAAGGGCTCACCGGGCAAGGCCCCAAAGGCGAAACAGGTGCCCCAGGGCCGACGGGACCAGCGGGAGCTGACGGGCCCCAAGGCATCAAGGGAGATCAAGGCCCTCAGGGCATACCGGGTGAAAAGGGAGAGCTGGGACCTCAGGGCGACCGAGGTTTTCCTGGCGTGCAAGGTGAGCGCGGCCCCATGGGCGAAGTGTTGATTCTCGATGGAGGAGTCGTCACGGGACCCAAAGGAGATCGCGGTGACGTGGTGGTCATCAGCGCCGTCACCGGCGGGCGAATTGAAATTGATGCAGGAGTTGCCATTGTGTACGGCCCGATGGGCCCGGTGGGCCCTGCTGGTTTGACTGGGCCTCAAGGTGAAACGGGTGCGCAAGGGCCGGTGGGCCCGGTGGGAATTCCCGGTGCGATGGGGCCTCAAGGTCCAGCGGGGCCGGTTGGTGCGACTGGAGCAACTGGTGCTCAAGGTCCTGTCGGAGCAACAGGCGCTGTCGGCGCAACGGGGGCAGTCGGCGCAACCGGTGCTGTGGGTGCAGTAGGCGCCCGAGGTCCAGCAGGAGCACAAGGGCCTGTCGGGGCCACCGGAACTGCGGGTGCACAAGGTCCTGCGGGCGCCACGGGGACTCAAGGACCTGCCGGAGCCACAGGTGCCGTTGGCGCAACGGGCCCGAAAGGCGATGTCGGTGCGACCGGTGCGGTCGGCGCAACTGGCCCCAAAGGCGATGTCGGAGCGACAGGTGCCGTTGGAGTAACGGGCCCGAAAGGCGATGTGGGTGCAACCGGTGCCTTCGGCGCAGCAGGCCCTAAGGGTGATGTAGGAGGTATCGGGCCTCGAGGGCCAGATGGCGCTCAAGGTCCGGCGGGCTCTGTTGGGGCGACGGGTGCCGCTGGCTCCGCAGGTCAATCTGTGACGTCCAGCTCCGTCTCGGTGGGCGACCTCAATTGTCCCAATGGTGGGAGCCGATTCGTCGCAGCCTCGGGAGTCACCTACGCCTGCAACGGCTCGAACGGGGAAGGCTGGGCCGGTTTCGCAGAAACGATTGGATGTAGCACCAATTTTCCCTGCGACGAGTGCCCCAACTGCATCATCCAGCCGAAGATCGACCAGGATTGGAACTGGATGGCTCTGGCTCGCATCAGTCTGCCGGTTCGAGTGCCAGGAAAGGTAGATGTCTTTCTTCCCCACAACACCGCCATCGCCTGCAAAAACAGCCCAAATTTCCAATGGGATATGCCGTGGGAAATTCACCTGATGAACGTGCTCCCGAACCAGGGACCGAAAGTCGACATTCTGCTCACCCCTGAAGGCCTACCCGACTCGATTGCGACCAAGCGCGCCGGGTTGCCGGGCGACATTCTCTTCGCCGAAGACGATGGCATGCATTCTCGCCGCTTCTTTGGCCTCACAGAAGTGGGCGGCGACTACTACGTGGTGCTGATGCACAAACCCGACCCCAACACCGTCGGCCCACCCGAACGCGCCTGCTCTTTCATGAGAACCACTGCAGGGGTTTCGTGGCAACCCTTCAACCAAGTCAAAGTCTCTCCTTAACTGCGCCAAAGCCTTCGCAACGTGTAACCCGCCTCTGCGAGTGAACCGAGCGAAGTCGTACTGCATTCACACGACGGAACTCTGCGGTGGCAACACCTTCGAGTATTCCGTCGCTTTGGTGAAAAGCCAGATGATGTTGACGCTGGCGACTGGCTGCCCTGGACCTACCAAGTCGCTCTTCAAAACTCGGCTTGCTGAATCAAATTCGCTGATTGCCTGCGCTCACTTACAAAGGGCTGCAAATCGACCAGCTGCTAATTCAATATCAACATCAACACCAGAAGGAGTGCAGTTCGCATTGACAAGTGAACAGTAACGCGTGACGAACGCGGGCGCCTAACAAGCCAGCTCTTCGCAAGTACCACTCGCGCTCAGGCGCAATGTGAAATTGAGTGCCCTAAAGAATCGCGCGACTTAAGGGACTCACCTCACCACCACATGTCTATCCCAAGCGAAAAGCATTTAGACTCGGTCGTGCATGGCTTCGACAGAGTGGAGTTACGCCGCCTGCGTGGAACGGCGCCCGCGGGCCGGTGGCTAATGAGCCCCACTCTCTCCTCGACGACGGCCGCTACCTCTGTCAACCGAAACGAGGGCCAGCCCTCACGCTGACGGCCGAGGCCCTGGTGAAGCGTCTGGTGGCCCTCGTGCCTCTCAAGGGCCCGCACCTCACCTGCTTCCACGGTGTCTTCGCCCCCAACGCCAGTCTGCGGGCCATCATGCACGCGTTACTTAGTCCACCCACGCATCGGGGAGCGGGTGTCCGCTTTGGTGCGGAGGTTCAATGCGAGCGAAAGCAGCAGCGCTCTACCGTTTAAAATACATTCAAGATGTAGTTTCCGCCGAACAAACAACCCAATACTTCAGGGTGAACTCTTTTCTGAGTTATTCGGCCCCGCGGGTCGCAGTCGATACATGCATTTTACCAACTCAAATCGTTCTTCATTGCAATTCGTAGCCACGCCATTGTCATTGAATTGGTCACATGAAAGAGACGCGGCGCACGCCCAATAGTCGTCGTATTCACTTCTACATGCTAGTGCGTGTGCGTCTTCTCTGGCTGCTTGAAAATTGCGATCGCACTCCAGTGCATCAGAAGTAGCGCCTCCATTTTTCTTCGCACACTCTTCTGCTTTGCTACACACGTCTGGGGCACACGCGGCGAGTGCTACGCCCACAACAAAGACTACATTTCTCAGAACCAATCGCTTCATAAGAGAAAACCGGGCCTTTACTTTTTCCGACGTTGAATCCGGTGCTCTCGACTAGTCCAGAAAAAGAACACTAGCAACAGAGCTCACGTCAAGTTGCTCTGTATAGGAATTGGGCTCGCCAGCTGTGCAGCTTCGATAATGCACTGGTGCACAGCAAAAAAATCCTATGAGAATAGCAACAACCCACATCAAACCAGCCATCCTCGTCAGGGCTTTGGTGTACATGACCTTTGTCCTGCTAGCACAGTCGGATGGAATGCAACAAAACAGAACAGGCGAGGTTGAGCATGTTTGAGCGCCTCTAACGAAGAGGGCAGTCCAGCCGTTCCTCCGACGATTCCAATTAACGAGGTTTGAAAGAGAGCGTCACCGGGACCTCGCTCAAACTTCGAGAAATGTTTGCCTTCCGAAAACCTGTTCCTGAAGAGCCAAATCTAGTCGATTCGATCGTTTCGCACGCGCGAGTGTTACTCAATTCATTCGAGCAGTTTTTGATTGAGATACA
>JAYUVR010000270.1:0-5783 GCA_043753955.1 Archangium sp.
TTGGTGAACATGCGTCGAAGTTGATGGTGTCGTCGACCAAGTCGATGACGGGGCATATGTTGGGCGCGGCCGGGGGAGCAGAAGCCATCATCACTTCACTGGCCCTCACTCGCGGCATCATTCCCCCCACCATCAATCTGAAGAACCCCGACCCAGAATGCGATCTCGACTACGTTCCCAACCAGGCCCGTAAGGCGAGCATCAAGGTAGCGATGTCAAACTCCTTCGGCTTCGGTGGCACCAACGCCGTGTTGGTGTTGCAACGCAGTACGTGATGAAAACGACGCTTCTATGGCCACCATCGCGATCGCAGCTGACCATGCAGGAGTGACATTGAAGGCCGAAGTGGTGGCTGAATTGTCAAAATTGGGGCACCTCCCGCTCGACTTAGGGGCCCACGATGTTCAGTCGGTCGATTACCCAGATTACGCCACCAAAGTGACTGAAGAAGTCACGAGCGCGCGTGCCGAATTGGGCGTGCTCATTTGCGGTACGGGCCTGGGCATGTCGATCACCGCGAACAAAGCGCACGGCATTCGCGCAGCGCTGTGTCGTACGGAATACGAAGCCAGGCTGGCGAGGCAACACAACAATGCCAACGTATTGTGCTTAGGCCAGCGCGTGACCGGAACCGGGTTAGCGCTCGAAATCGTCAAGGTTTTCCTCGCCACTTCTTTTGAAGGTGGTCGCCATGCTGCACGGGTAGACAAAATTCGACAGGTCGAGGCCAAGCGATGAAAAAAATTCTGCTGGCGGCGCTATTTGTGAGCGGTTGCCGAACTGAAATTAACTCGGCAGTGAGAAGCGAATCGGGGGCGACGGTGATGCGGCCTGGTGAAGTGGCCGAGTGCCGGGTGTTCGATTACCAGACGGCAACGGAAGTGCCTTCGGGGGCTAAAAATTTAGGGTGGGTTCAGGTGCCCACGCAGGAAAATGAAGAGCTGACGATTGAGCTCCTTCGTAAAAAGGTCTGTGAAATTGGTGGCGATGCCATGAGCCAAACCCGATGGATTCGAGCGTCAGGTTCCTCGGTGGCCTCGCCTCCCATCGAACTTGAAGGCAACGCCTGGTCGTTGCCATAAAAACAGCAGAGCGACTGATTCAGGCTTCTTAAATGGCCAGCCTCAGCAGCACGCCGGCTTGAACAAGAGGGGGGTAGCGCAAGGGCCCGAGCGAGGTACGGACTTGCTCCCCGCTTCCGTCTTGAGCCGCGTCGGACAAGTTGGCGATGTCGTTGATGGCTTTCGATGAAAGTTGAAAACGCAGCTGGCCGCCTGGTTGTCCGTAAAAGACTGCGGCAAAAGCCTGCACGCTCAAGAAATTGAGCACCCGAAAGATGGCGTCAAGGCGGGTGAGTGCAGCAGGGTCATTAACCATGACGATGTTGGAGAGCGAAAGCGTGACCCAATCTGCACCGGGAATCCCTGGGGCGGCGAGGGTGAGCGCTACGTTGTGCTTTCCGCCGTACAGCGGCACATTTTGAATCGGGTCTAGCGTTTGTCCCAGCAGGCCGGGGGCGAAAGTCTTCACCTGATAGCCCACCGGGTCGTTGTAGCCAGCGGGGTTATAAAAGTACTCCACACCCAAGATGGCAAAGTTCTTATCGGTGTAATGAAACTGCCAGGTGGCGCCGCCCGACACTTGAACCATCACGCCGCCTGGTCGATACGCCTCGATATCGCCCACTTTTGCGAGCAAATTGTCCTGCGAGAGATCGCTTGGGTACCGAAACAGCACGAAGTCTTGAGCGTCTCGAAACGCCGCTTCGGCAAATACGTCAAAGGGGCCCACGGCGGAGCTCACATCGAGCGCATAGCGTCCTCGCCGCCCTTTTTGCCAAACACCGCCGATTCCAATTTCGGCGGGGCCTAAGACAAATTCACCGCGAACTGCGCCACCCAATTGATCCAACTGCACCCCGCTCGAGGTGACGGACACCGCATCGAGGAGCCCATAAGCGTAAAAATTCCACCCCAGCGACTCAACAGGCACATGCACTTTCACCATGTTGACCCCCAAGCGGAGATCGAAAGGGTTGAGCGCATCGCGGGGCTGCGAGTTGAGAAAGTCAGTGGGGTACCAAATCCGCGAGACGCCCCAGCGAACCTTTTGACGACCAATAGTGAGGTACACCTTGCGGGCGATGTCGAAACGCAACCACAGTTGATCTAAAAACACCGATGGGTTCGCCCGCGTCGCCGGCGTCAAGCCCACCAAGGCGCCTGAGTTGATGGCAGTGGTCGTACTGGCATCGCCAGAAGGGCGAGTGGGGTCGAATTGAAGTCGTCCGACGGCGTAAGCGCGGAGTCGGTCGCTTGGCCTCCCGTCGAGGTACACATCGAACACCATGGGTGCTGAGAAGGCGCCCGTCAAAAAAGGTCGCCCTTCTTGAAAGTAGCCCTGCCCAAAGAGCAAGAGCGAGCCACCGACTTTAAGCGGGTCAGAAACGGCCTCGTCGGTATCGAATTTCGACGCAAGCGGGCCTGAGCCCAACTGCGCGCTGTCTCGGTCCGTCGCCGCAGGCTCTTCTGTCGGCTGGGCCAAAGGGGCATCGAAGCCAGCGTCGGGCGTGACCACCGTTTCACTCTCGCCAAACAGGTCGCCTTCCGTGGGGCGTTCTTGGCCCTGCGCCAAGGCCGAGAGGAGGGCCACCAAAAAAGGGGCTCGCATGGGTATGTCCCTACCGGCTCTTCGATTCGAGCCAAGCTTTGGTGAAAATGTTTTCGTTGAGACTCGAAAGGTCGACCGACTTAATCAACACCAAGGTCGAGTTCGATTTTTCAACTTCATCGAAAAAGCGCATTTCGCCCGGGAACCACACATCGGCATTTTTCGAAGCCGAATGAAGTTTCTGCCACTTGGGGTAGTACGCCGTGCGCATCAGTCGCCCAGAGAGCGCAAATTCCTGTCGCTTGAGAATGTTGTGATTTGTTTTATCAATCCACAATTTGACGACAGGGTAGGCGACGTCGACGCCTTCTTTGACTTTCAATTCCACGCGGACCGTTTCAAATTTTCCCAGTTTTTCTTCACCATCAAATTTTGGGTTGAACTCTTCAGCGAGCCGCGACTCGTCGAAATCGCTCCGACGTGAATTGGTGCCGCCGATGCGTTCGCGCTCTGTGGCTCGTTCCCATTTGCCGGCGCCGGGGTCGTAGCTCCACAAATTCTTGTCGAGTCGTAAATACCCTTTGCCTTCTTCACTCTTGGGCTTGGTGAACAGCAACAGCAATTTATCGGCGCTGTCGCGGCGATAGATCAGCACCTCGCGCACGATATCGGCTTTGTCTTTTTCTTTTTGTTCAAGGTAGGCGAGTGCTTTGTAGTCACCGCCATTGCGTTGACGGTCATCGAGCTCCGTCAGCAGTTTGAGCATGTCTTCCTTCGACAGCTCTTCAGCGGCGAAGACGCTTTGGCTGATTGCCGCAAGAGCCAAGGTCAGAACGAGGGCGTGTCGCATCAGGTTCACCTTTGATGAATTGAGAACGGAGCTGCCAAGGACTTAGGGGCGAGCTTGCACAGGGTGGAGCGTTTCGAGACCAACGGCATGAGCGACGGCGTCTTCGGGCTGTTCGCGACTCAAGACCTTGCCATCTGCGATTCGCACGACGGCGTCGGCGTAGCGCATCACTTTGAGATCATGCGTTGAGAAAATGAAGGTGGTGCCTTTTTGCTGATTAAGCGATTTCATCAAGTCGAGAATCGCTTGACCGGTCTGCGAATCGAGGTTCGCCGTAGGTTCATCGGCCAAGACGATCAATGGGTCTGTGACCAAGGCTCTGGCGATGGCGACCCGTTGTCGTTGCCCTCCCGACAATTCATTGGGCCGATGCTTCATGTGACTGGCAAGCCCCACCTGTTCGAGCAGCGCGACGACGCGCTCTTTTCTCTCTTTCGCGTTCAATTTGTTCTGGAGCAAAAGAGGAAACTCAACATTCTGAAACAGCGTCAATACCGACACCAAATTGAAAGACTGAAAGATGAAGCCGATGGTGTTGAGCCTTAAATTGGTCAGCTCTCGCTCTGAGAGCGTGGCCGTATTTTTACCGGCGATTTCAACTTCGCCTCGGGTGGCGGTGTCGACGCACCCGATGAGATTGAGCAACGTGGTTTTGCCGCTGCCAGAAGGCCCAGCGATGGAAATGAATTCACCCTTGTCGACGGTCAAGTCGACGCCGCGCAAGGCCTGCACGACTGTTTCGCCCAAGTGGTATTCCTTGACGACCTCTTTGATGGTGACGATCGCACTCATGAAGCCGTTGGTACCGCACTTCGGCTCCCGGTCCCACGATGAATTTCGAGCAGATGCAGGGCCCTTGAACGCGTCGACGCATTCGTTTGCCGTGCACTTCCGATTCCTCTACCGTCAGCCCATTATGCCGAGTGACAAGAAAGCGAAGGACGACGTGCCCGAGTCAATGCCCGAACAGAAATTGCCCCAGCCCAGCTACCCCGTTCTCGAAGGGTTCATCGAAAAGGCTTCCCTCGACGACATTTCATCGCTCTTTACAGATCTCAAAGAGGCACTCACTCCGCTCAAAGGCGCACGAGCTGAACAGGGGAAGAAAGTAGGCAAAGCCATCGAGCGCACTGAAGAACTGTTGGCCTACCTGCTGGAAGTGCGTGAAAAGATTGAAGCAGAGCGTAAAAACCCAGGCGGGAAGCCGAAGTAAGACCCCTCACGCAACTTTGCCTTCGACGCCTGCGATAACCAATACAGCGGGTCCCTCCGAGCCAATATTTCGGGGGCCATTTTCACCGCCCAATTTTTTTTCGTCGTTTTGTATTTCTTAAGGAGAAGCATATGAGCGTCAATAAAATCGATGAAGGCATGCCGAATCGCGTGTCGATGAATGTCACCGTGGCGAAGCAGAGCCAGGGTTCGACCTTCGGTGAAAAAGTGAATGTAGGGCTTCACACGGCTGGTTCAGCGTTGTCTCAAGGTGCCTCTCTCTTGGGTGGTGCATTGCCCGGCGGCGCGATCATCTCGGCGGCCGTTTCTTCAGTGAGCAACTTGGCGGGTTCAAGTGCAGCTGCAGCCAGCTATGCCTCGACCGGCGTGGTCGGGCTTTCTGGCGGCTCAGGGGGCACTTCAGTTGGAGGCACTTCCTTGGCGGTCGGCGGAGGCTCGAATGCGAGCCCGAACTTGACTGCCGGTGTAGGTACCAACGGCATCGGAGCGTTCAACGGTGACATCGCCGCGATGTCTGCGCAAAACGCACAAATGCTTCAGGTGCAAATGGCGATGCAGCGCGAGAACACCATGTTCTCGTCTATTTCAAACGTCCTCAAGACCAAGCACGACACCGCGAAGAACTCGGTCAGCAACATTCGGTAATTGAAGTTCATGATGTGAACCTGAAGGGCGGCCTGTGACGGCCGCCCTTTATGTTATGTGAAGCACCTCTTCACGCTGACCTTTCAAAGGAACCTCATGAAGGAAGTGAAGTCAGACATCGCAGGGAGCCTGGTGCCCATGAGCAAGCAGCAGGCCATGCTCATGCTTGAGGCTGCCTACTTGTGGATGGATCTCGGAAAATTTGAAGCTGCCCGAGAATTGCTCGCGGGCGCGGTTTTGCTGATGCCCAAAAGCGAAGTGCCACAGCTCGCTTTAGGCAGCCTCGAGTTCAACGAAGGTCGGTTTGAAAAGGCGTTGCAAGTATTTCGACGGGCGCAACAGTTGGCGCCCAAGGCAGGTCTGCCTCGCGCGCATTGCGGCGAAACGCTGCTCTTTATGGGCAAAGTCAAAGAAGCGATGAAGGAACTCAAAGCGGCCATTGAAA
>JAYUVR010000271.1:0-17993 GCA_043753955.1 Archangium sp.
GCCGTTTTTTCTGTGCGAGTTCGAACGGGTGGTTGAAGACCAAGCCACAGGGGTGGAAGTTGAAGCCCTGCTGCGGGCGGTGCAGGCGGCGTTCAAGGCTTACGTTGAGCTCAACAAACGCATTGCTCCAGAGCTGCAGCAACAAGTGAATGGCATTGATGATGCGTCGCGGTTGTCAGACACCATCGCCATTCACCTTCCGTTTAAGTCAGTGGCCGACAAACAGGCGCTGCTCGAGACAGAATCTCCGATTAAGCGGTTGGAAAAACTCTACGAGTTGATGCAGGGCGAAATCGAGATTCTTAAAGCTGAGAAGCGCATCAAGTCGCGCATGAAGAAGCAGATGGACCGCACTCAGCGTGAATACATTCTCAATGAGCAGATGCAGGCCATTCAGCGTGAGCTGGGTGACAAAGATGACGGCAAGAGTGAACTTCAGGAACTCGACGACAAACTGAAGTCGAAGAAGATGCCCAAAGAGGCTCAGGCCAAGGTCAAAAAAGAAATTAAGAAGCTCAAGATGATGGGCCCCATGTCGGCGGAAGCCACGGTGGTTCGCAATTACATCGATTGGGTGTTGTCACTGCCTTGGGGTGAAGAGACCACTGACAAGCTCGATATTTCTGAAGCAGAAAAGGTGCTCAACGCCGACCATTATGGCCTCAAGAAGGTCAAAGAGCGCATTCTCGAGTACCTGGCGGTACAGCAGCTGGTGGGAAAGATGAAGGGCCCGATTCTGTGCTTTGTGGGGCCTCCAGGGGTGGGGAAGACTTCTCTTGGGCGCAGCATCGCGCATGCTCTGGGCCGCAAGTTTGTACGCATCGCTTTGGGTGGTGTTCGTGACGAGGCTGAAATTCGCGGTCACCGGCGCACGTACATCGGCGCCATGCCGGGCAAGATTGTTCAATCGCTCAAGAAAGCCGAGTCATCGAACCCCGTCATTCTGCTCGATGAAATCGACAAGCTTTCGAGTGACTTTCGCGGCGACCCGTCGTCGGCTTTGCTCGAAGTGCTCGACCCAGAACAAAACCATACTTTCAACGATCACTACATCGACCTCGATTACGATCTGTCGAAGGTGATGTTCATCTGTACAGCCAATTCACTGCACAGCATTCCTCAGCCGCTGCAAGACCGTATGGAAGTGATTCGCCTGGCCGGGTACACCGAAGAAGAGAAGGTGGCCATTGCCAAGCGCTACTTGGTGCCCAAACAAAAAGAAGCCAATGGGCTGGCCGACATCGAAGTGAAGATGACCGACTCTGCGCTGCGTACGGTGATTCGCCGTTACACGCGTGAGGCTGGGGTCAGAAATCTCGAGCGTGAATTGGCCGGCGTCTTCCGCAAGTTGGCGCGAGAGGCACTCAAGACGGGCAAGGGTCCTTTCGCGGTTGATCAAAAAAGAGTGATGAAGCTGCTCGGTGTTTCAAAGGTGCCCAAAGATAAGAACGAAACCGAGAACCAATTGGGCATGGTCAACGGTCTCGCGTGGACAGAGTTCGGCGGTGAAGTGTTGGTGACGGAAGCCACCACCATGCCTGGTAAGGGCAAACTCATCATCACCGGGGTGCTGCGAGAAGTGATGAAGGAATCAGCCCAAGCGGCGGTGACGTACGTGCGCAGCAAGGCGCATCGATTGGGCATTGAAGACAAATTCTTCGAGCAAAATGATCTTCATATTCACTTCCCGGGCTCGTTCCCCAAAGACGGCCCCAGTGCCGGAGTCACCATGGTGACCGCGCTTGTTTCGGCCATCACTCGCATTCCCGTGCGTCGCGATGTCGCGATGACTGGCGAAATTACTCTGCGGGGCCGCGTGACGCCCATCGGAGGCCTGAAAGAGAAGTGCCTGGCGGCACATCGGTTGGGCATCAAGACGGTCTTGGTTCCGCGCGAAAATAAGAAAGATCTCCGTGAAGTGCCGCAGAAGGTTCGCAAGGCGCTTCGCATTGTGTTGGTCGACTACGTCGACGAAGTGTTGCGCGAAGCTCTTGTCTTAGAGAAGCCAAGTGACTTTGGGCGACTGCCGACTGAAGGTGGGGCGGCTCCGGCGGCGATGTGAATCGGCAATCGAAGTGGGTGTTTGCGCTGCTTGCCATTTCGTTGGGTTTGTCTTGGTACTTTACGAGACAGGGTCCTGAGGGGCCCAACCCGCGTGCGGAATGTTTGAGCGATGCGCAATGCGAGTCGACAGAGCGCTGCGTCGTCGTACCCAAGGGAGACGGTTTTGCCACCTTCGGCCAATGCGGTGAAGTGTGCAGTGACGACACTTCGTGCCCCAATGGGTGGGTTTGTCGTGAATGGTTGGAAGATGAAGGTCATCTATCGCCCGCGCGAGGCAAAGAAGGCCGCCGCGTGATGGCTTGCGTGCACCATCTGGTGCAGTGAAAGAGTGAAGCGCAATGCGCATTCTGTTGGCAATGGCGGTGCTGTGCGTGGGTTGTGTGACGGCTCCCAGCGTGCGTAACGATGAAGGCCCGAGCCCAGTGGTGGCGAAGTATGAGCAGAAAGTGATTCGTTTGGCGGAAGTCGACGCCAAAGTGGCTGACGAGCTGCTCAAGTTGAATGAGCAAATTTTTGAATTGAGAGCCGAAGCCGCTGAGCGCATCGCACTTGAGCAATTGGTTTCAGCTCGAGCCAAAGCGGCTGGAATGAGCGAAGACGAGTGGCTCGCCAAGAATGTTGAGATTGAAATTGCTGAGCCCACTGAAGCGCAGATGCAGGCGCTTTTTCAAAATGCTCGGGAGCGCTTGCCTCCGGAAGTTCGCTACGAAGAAGTCAAACCCCAGCTTCGTCAGGCCGTTCAACGGGAGCAACGCGGCCGCAAGGCACGTGAGGTGTTTAGCAAGCTGAAAAAAGAGGGCGGGTTTGCGTTGGTGATGGAAGGCCCTGGCAAGTTGAGAAAGACGGTCGATGCGACGGGCCCCAGTCGAGGCAATGCGGCGGCCAAGGTAGTGATTGTAGAATTCGCTGACTTTGAGTGCCCATTTTGTTCGAAAGCGCATGAGACGTTGACTGAGGTACTCAAGACGTATGGCGACAAAGTGCGGTTGGTGTTTCGCCATTTCCCGCTGTCGTTTCATCCCAAAGCGCCCAAGGCGGCCGAAGCGACCGCGTGTGCTGATGAGCAGGGCAAGTTTTGGGAACTACACGATGCGCTTTTTGATTCGCAGGCACTGGAAATCGAAGCGCTCAAGCTTCAAGCACAACGGGCTGGGCTTGATTTCCCCAAGTTTAACGAGTGCCTCGATTCAGGGCGCACGGCGAGTGTGGTGAAGCGAGACATGGCGGCTGGTCAGCAAGTCGGCGTCAGTGGGACGCCTGCATTCTTTGTGAATGGATTTATGCTGTCGGGTGCTCAGCCTGAAGAGGCGTTTGCGAAGTTGATCGACGCCGAATTGGCTCGGCTTGAAAAGCAGTAAGCCTTGTGCGCCTAAAACAGCCCGGGCACGACGCGCCAGCGCACTTTGGTAGCGTATTCGGTATACCCTGACAGCTCTGCGTGAAGCATTTTGTCTTCAATTAAAGTGCGTCGAATAAATATGACGATCAAGGGGAGCAGCATCACCGCTGCTGTCCATGAGCCCAGCGCCAGGCCGCTCCCGAGAGAGAATAGAAAAACGCCTAAGTACATGGGGTGGCGCACGATGGAATACGGGCCCGAAGTGATGACGTGTTGGTTGCGTTCCTTTTGGATTCGAACCGCAGAGGATGCGTAGGGGTTCGATATCAGCGTCCACCCGGTGAAATACATTCCACCCGCTACGAGCGCCAAACCAGTCAACGGGAAAAATATCGAGAGCTGACTCCAGCCGAATCGGCCCACGTCGAGACCGGCGATAACACAGTGAGCGATCATTAAAGGTAAGGCTATTCTTCGCGTGATCCTGTCTCGGTCGCTCGGAGGTCGCATTCTTTCTGCGACTAAGTCAGGGTGGCGATGTGATGCGATTGTGTAGATGGCACCCGCGGAAAGCCAAAGCAAACTTACATACAACCAAAATTGTGGAATATCGATGCGGCCCGCGCTGGTGAATAGCAAAACTCCTAAAACCAAAGCGATCGGAAGTGTTTTGAGAAACATCATGGGAAAGCTTTCAGAAGTGCGTTTTCACGAGAATGCCAGCACTTTGAGAATCAATAGTCGCAGAAATGGTGGTCTGGGAAGTACTGGGCCATAAGAGCCACCCAGCGACACCCAGCGCCGCTGCCGTTCCGCCCGCAATCGCAGCCGCCATCGTAAACTCGTCTGCTCTCGTACGTGCTTCGAAGGCGGCCCGCTGCAGATTCGTTTTCTCGAATTCGGTCTGTGCCTTGATGGCAAGGACCGCCAAAATGCCCGAGGTGATCAGCGCCGCTCCGCCTACGGCGATAGACGTCACGGCGATGGCTTTTCGCGGCGTCATTCGGGTCTGCATCGAAAGCCCTTCTGAGGCGCGAAAGCTGACAGAAACCTGACCACGACTGTCGACAAACCCGCGGTAATAAGTCGCACTGTATGGTGATGCAAAGAGTGCCTTCCCTAATGCAGAACTCACACTGCCTCGAGGCACTACGGACGGCGTCTCAAATTCCAATTGGTCAGTTGAGTGGTGTTCGTCTTGACGAAGTTCGATTTCCGCTTCCTTGTCACCCGCGATGATAAAAACCTGACCTGCGGGCAGTGCAATCTTGGTTATCGCTTCTTCTGCGAAGTGCGCATCGAGTACGCGCTGGCCATTCTTAAGCTCGATGAAGAAGTGCCCCAAAGCCTTCAAACGACCGGCCAGAAAGGCAGAACCACGTAGGTCTGAAAGTGTGACCAAAGGCGTGTGTACATTTATCCGCGGAGGAAACGCTACGACCCGAGGGGTGGCTCGTGGGTCTGCGATATCGCTGTTGGCTGAAGCGATGAATGCTTGCAATTCAGAATACTCAACCACCTCATCTCCGTTCACATCGGCGGCTCCACTCAGCGCCGAGAGGACCTCATGGGTGAAGACTCCAGATTCTAATCGAGACCATTCGTGTGCCTGCTGCTCAACCGTAGTGGCCAGAAGAACTCCAACTCGTGAAAACCGCGAGGGCAGTTGCAATTCAAACGCAAGTCGCCCTTCATGCGGTTCGACACGTGAAGAGGGAACATCGACCTCTTCGCTGCCTTTGCCGCCTACGACACTTTCCGCGTAACACGCGTCAATGATGAGGTGAATGACAGCGGGATCCAACGGGCTGAGCACTTCGTCGTACAGCTGCTGTCTCGTCAGTTGCCCGTCTGCCAGTGACAAGAAAAATGTCCCATCGGAGTTGCGGGCTCCGTGGCCACTGAAGGCGATGTAGACGACAGGCGTATCTCCTCGGGCAATGTCTTTGCGAATCGACGCTGCGAATTCTTGAACGACTCTCGTGAGCTCAGCCTGTGTGGGTGGCAGTGCTTGCGCTGCGACTTCGGGGTAGCGGCGCTGTGATGCCACATCGAGCACACTCAAAATCGTGCTCATCTGAGTCAACCGCCTAAAATACTGAAAATATCGAGCAGCATCGTCGTCTGCGAAAAGCAGCGTCGGCATCGTTTCTTGCACGCCGAGAGGAGGTGCGTTGTTGCCGATGGCCAACCCGTATGTCGTTGGGCGGGCCGAAGCAGACAGCGCATACATCAGAAAACAGCCGCACAGTATGTGTGTATTTGGCCGCCTCATGGTTTAACGATCAGGGTCTGGCGTGTGACCTGCGCGTTCTTCAAAGAAGGGTCATCGACCAGCGCTTTGACCTCGGTTTTGTCCAAGGGAGCTGCTGAAAAAACACCGATGACTTCATAAGTGCCGGTTTGGTGTTCGGCCCCAATATCTGCGGCCCTATCTAACACGCCATCTCTTGAGTGGGCCTCGAGGTCGACCTGCGTAAAGTACCAAAGGGTCTGCTGTGCTGGCCCACGCGCGAGGGCTGCGAAAAAGCGGAAACCTCCAGGGTTCACTTTGAAAAGCAGACGAGAGCCTTCACGGCAGTCGTTCGCTACGCCCTGGGTCGTGCAGGTGAGGTTCAATGATGGTTTGTTTTGCCCTCGAGGCACGAATTCTGAAGGCGGTTCGTGGAACACCGTCACCATGAGCACAGCAGCGGTGCACGTCGCGATGAGCCCCCAGGGCTTGAGTGTTGTCCACCAGGGGCGTTCGAGGGCAATGACCTTTTTCAGAACGTGGCCCAGTACTTCTTCTTTGTCGATTTCTGAAAGGGCCTCTTTCCCAGACAGAAGTCGATTCAAGAGAGGCTTGGTGAGCTTCATAAATTCCTTTCAGGCAAGCGTCCTTGTGGCCAGTACGTTAGAGCGCTCATTTTTGGCCAGTCTCGTGTCTGTCTTTGACTGTATTCCCCATGCTCAAATTGGCACGGAGACCATTTTGCACCGTTTCTTCCCATGTTCGGATCTGCCGGCGCGAGACGCCCAGTTTGATTGCCGCGTCTCGTTGCGAAAGACCGAGTTCAAATCGGGCTTGAATGAACGTCTGTAATTCAATGGGTAAATGACCGCAGTATCGCGCGGTCGCTTCCTTCAGTCGACGCCATTCAAGCTCTTCATCTGCAGGAACTTCGAGTGAGGGTGCCAAGCCCAGCTCGGCTTGCGTCACATCGGTCACGGGCGAACGGCCCTGCTTTCGCCAATCGTCAATCAGTAGATTTCTCGCTATTTGAAGGAGATAGGGGCCGTACGGCAGGAGCCCGTTAAAAGCCAGACGTGCGCGTTCATCAAACGCACGCAGAAACACTTCTTGAACCAAGTCTTTTTCGCGGTCAATCGCATCGACCCCGCGAACAACGTGCTCTTTGAGACGAAAACCCCTTCGCAGCACGAGGGACACGTCGTCGACGTACGCATAGAAGACTTCAGCCAAGATGTTGCGGTCTCCCTTTCGAAACGCGTCAAGCCTGTCTCGACGTTCGTGGAAGAAGCTCATGTTCTCGCCAGAGGCTCAGTAGGCCTCGAGCACCCCCACGTCAACTGCGTCTGAATAGATTCGTTTGAAAAAATTGCCGTGAATGCGTCATTGAATTGTCGTGGTCACGCTTCGTGCCGCCGCCAGGGGAATCGGCGTAAGGCCATCGGTGCGCATCAATTCGGCACGCAGCGTTACGGAACCCACGCATGTTGTTGGCAAATAGAACTGCAATAATCCGCTGCCCGGTGTGGTCTCGGAACTGAGTTCTGTTGGGGTACAGCCTGTTCCCCCAGAGATAGACAATTTGACTACGCCATCATGGGTTTCTGCGATTTTTCCGATGCTGAAGTTGTTCACCTGTATCTCGAGACGAGAACCTCTTGGCGTGAACAGGGCATCAGATGCAGGTACGTTGAAGACGACAGAAGGTGCATCGTATCTCAAAAATGAGAAGGCGGTCAGAATGTCCGTCGTATGAATTGAATTCGTATCGTTCATTTCAACATAATTGGTGAAGGAAATAGACTGAGACGAAGGCATGCTCGGGTCGTTCGACAGACGCAGACCTTGAACCAGGAAATCGGACCGGGTTGCTCTACTTGGGTCGGAAAAAAGCCGGTCAATCAAAGTTCCAGGGACATCGGGAAGCGTAAATGAGGGAGAAGCAGCATCGACTAGAACGTCCCATCGATGGGTGTAGCCATCTGAAAACGAGACACGCAGGGCGTCGATCCCTGAGAGCGGGTTCAAGTGGAAGCTGCGCCCAGGCAGTGCGTCTTCGGCCGTAGCAAGAAAATTGAACTTCGCACCCTCTGCATAAGGAGGAAAAGCCTCCCCAGAAAAATCAACCGGTACGGTGGTTCCGTTTGGGTCAAACACGATGGAGTTCGCGGAGAGCCGGGGAAAGAGCACGGAACCTCCAACACCAGCAGAGACGTCTTTGGAGGGAAGGGTTGAGTAGGCCCGAATGAGCGCGCCATACTGCGAGCCCTCAAGACCGTGATGCGTGGGCGCCATGCGAATGCCAATGTGGCCCGGCAAAATTCCGGCATTGGATTCTGGAGTGTCAAGCTGACCATCTCGAGGAGAAAAATTGGCGCCGATGCCGATGCCCAGTGGGACGAGACCCCGACCAGCGGCATGAGCACCAGCGACGATGAGACCCATGTCTACAGAAGTGCCTCGATATTTGGGAAGTTCAGGAAGCTTGGCTACAAAGTCGAAAGCCAAGGGTACCTGGGCAAAGTCGTGAGTGATGGCTGCGAAGTGAGATTGGTCGCTGTAGTTTGGAATTCCAGCCGGGTCGCGCGAAGCATTCTTGAGATTAAATTGCACATCACGCGAAATTGACGAGTTGGATCGCCTGAAGAAGGAATGTGCGGCCCGCACGAAAGAGGTCAGATTCTCGTCGTCAAAATCCCGGGTAAGCCACGACAAGGGGAGATCTCCCAATGGGCTATCAACGGTGAGTGCCCAAGCAGTACGAGTACTGCATTCACCCGCTGCGATACGAGCTTCATCTGGGGTTCCAAAGAGATCCACACAGGTACCGTTTTGACCAAACCCGACGAGAGTATTCTTTACTATTTGGTCACCAAAACTCATGAATTCTCCGGCGAAAAAGGGCGCGTTTGGTTTGTTGATTGAGCCAATGACCAAATCTGTGTGTTCTATTGGGCCGAAAAATGAAGACAAGTCCCATTCGGTCAGAGGGCCTGACTGAGAAAACCCTCCGATAGCCCAATGAAGATGAGGGTTGGCTGGCAGGTTCGTCAGGTGAGCCGTGTATCCTCCATATTTGTCGGTTGGGTTTCTTCGAATGGCGAAGGACAAGAAGCGGGAAACCCCAGTGTAATTGGCAATGGTTTGGTAGCCGAAATCGGCATGGAATACAGAGACGCTGTAGCTCGAAGGGGAACCGGTGAGCGGAAGCGCCGCATACCCCTGTTCATTGGTCGTGATTGTTGCCCCGATTGGGAGGCCGTTCAGTTGAGAAAGCAGCACAATCGCGTCGCGGACGGGCCGGCCTGTTAACTCGTCGACGACCGAAACAGCGACCTGACCTGGGGATGGTTTTCCCAACACCAGCACCTTCGCCGTGCAGGTCGTCGTCCCCACCGATGCTTGCACTGCAGTTGTCGGAACCAGTACAGACGTTGTGCCTGTATTGAACTCTTGAGAAGCACCCGTACCAGAGCCTATGAGGGCGGTGCCAACAACAGACCACTCAGCGCCTTTCTTGGTGACTACGGGATTACCCGCACTGTCCCAGGTTGAAACCCAGAATCGCGTTTTGCCCCCCAAAGGGAGGACAACGAAATCTGGAGTGACTTGGCATTTGGTCACCGTCATAGTCGCGGGAGGAATGACGCATTTCCCATCGCGACACACTTCACTGCTATCGCAGGCTGAGTCTGTTGCGCACAATGCAGGCACACAGCGATTTTGGTCACATTGACAGCCAAGTTCATTTTTGCAGTATGCGAGAGCAAACTCTGTGGGTCGTTGATTGCATTGGTCTGCGTTGGTGCACGTCGGCTCGCATTTGGCTATTACCGTATTGCAATAGAAATACTGAGGGTCGGCACAGTCGGTGTTGGTGATGCAATCATCCGAATCTGGCTGACCACCAGCTGCTCCTCCGCCGTTGGCTGTCCCTCCGCCGTTGGCTGTTCCTCCGCCGTTGGCTGTTCCTCCGCCGTTGGCCGTTCCTCCGCCGTTGGCCGTTCCTCCTCCGCTACCACCTCGGCCAATACAAATGTTGGCAAGGCAATAGTAGCCGTCCAAGCAATCAGCTTGAGTAACGCATTTATTTTTCTCAAAGAGCGACCTGTCGCAAGCTGACGCCAAACACAGTGTTGCGACCGCCATCAATCTTGTGAACCACTTCATGGTTAACCCCTTTAGTTCAACCCACCCGGCTTCGTTTGTTGGTCAATACGAGTTCGGAGACAATCTGGGCCCACATTTCTTTCATGGGCCGCATCTGGGGGTAGCGGTCTGCGTGCATCGTGAGTAACTGCCCAGAACCAGAGAGTTCAAAGGCGTCTTCAAGTCAGCAACTCCTGATGGCTGAGTGGGCTTCGCAATCGACACTGAGATGAGGTTGAGATGAGTACGTTGATTCTCGTGGTGTTGCTCAGCCTTCCTGAAACGGAAGATCAAATTGCGCTCAACAGCCTCGATTCCGCTCGCTATTTCAGATCTGCGTTGGTGCACTATGAAGGCCTCAATTACGAACGAGCCATCGAGCAACTGAAGAAATCACAGCTCAGAGCAAAAACAGCTTCTGACCAAAGTGTCGCCGCATTGATGGAAGGCGTCGTTCGGGCTGATTGGGGACAATTGAAGCAAGCAGAGGAAGCTTTTTCAAAGGGGTTTGGGACAGATTTAGATGCGCGGCTTCCGGTAGACGCTTCACCAAAGATTGTGACTTTGGCCGAAAGAGTTCGCAGCCGAGTGCGCCGAGACTTGTTTACCGAAGAATCGCATACCTCTTGGCAGCCATCGGATGCGTGTGGTCATGCCTACGGGCTTTCCCAGCCCCTTTGGAATGAAGCAATTCAAGCTCGGGTCTTTCGAAAGTTGCAAAATTCGGCCAGCCCAGAAGTGACTGCCATTGCCCAGGGGCTCATCAATCGTATGAATGCCTGGGTCGATGCGTGGGTTGATCAACAACTTGTCCTTTGTCTGAGAAGAGATTTGAGGCAAGCGCTCACTCTGGCCGAAGTGCAAGCTCGAGAGCGCTGTTTAGCTCAAGACGCAACAATCTTTGCCACGCTCATTGAGTCAATCGATGCCTCACCGAACCTTGATTCGGCTTCAACCAAGCTCGCCAGTAGTCTTCCTGACCCTCTTGATTGCGGGCAGGTTCCTCACGAGACAAGCGAGCAATACGCAGCGGGTGCCGCAGCGAGAACGTGGTTGGCTCAAGCATGGGCCCTGCTTGATCTGGGTGACAACAACGGAGCTGGCGAGAAATTGGATAAAGCAGTCAAAGCCAGTGCGAGCGTCAATTCGCCGTTGCTCACTTCGCAAATCAACGAATGTTTGGGCCGAGTTCTCAAGCGAAATGGGGACATTCGAGGTGCAGTGGCTGCCTATAGAGAAGCAGTTGCAACTGCGGTTGAAGCGCATGCTCCTCGAGATGCGATCGGTTCGCTGATTGAGCTCATTACTTTGCAGGGAGATTTTCAGCGTGACTTCGCAGCCGCACATCGCAGCTATGATTCCGCACTTCGCTTGATAAAAAGAGTGCGTGAGGTCGAACCTTTGGACTCAGAGATTGCTCGAGCCTGGGGTGGGGTGTTGCTCGAATCTGGAAAGTATGCCGAAGCGCTGACGCTCTTTAAGAGGGTGCTTCGGAAGATCTCTCGCATGGAAGATACGCCTTCGAGCCGAGGCTTTCGAAGCGCTACGTATTCCGACATGGCGATTGCGCATTATCATTTGGGAAACCACTCAAAGGGGACCACGCGCAAACAACACTACCGCCAAGCGGTTGAGTGCTTTGAAACCGCGCACGGATTGAAGGTCGATGAACTGGGCATCAACGCCCCCAATTTGATAGCAGATTGGGTCAACTTAGCGGGCATTCATATGCAGGCGACTGGTGAATTCGATAAGGCCGAAAAACTTCTCAATGCGGCTGTTGAATTGGGAAGAAAGCTTAAAGCAAAGACAAATGGTGCATATGCCAATCTTGGTCAGCTCTATTTTTTGACCAATAGATTGGAATTGGCCAAGCAATATCTTCAAGAATACATAGATTGGGTTGCGAAGACCTTAGGGCCACAACATCGCGAGATTGCCTTGAGTCTGAGTATCTTGGGAGATGTGCTGCGGGAAATGGGGCAGCCTGAAAAGGCAGTAGAAAACCACCTTCGTGTTTTGGGCATTGCTGAACAACTTAAACAAGAAGGTCACCCTGAATGGAAACCGATGTACGACGGCGCCAAGCTCCATTTAGGGCTCGACTTTGCTGCACTTGAAGACTGGGGAAAAGTGAAGCCAGCTGTCATTTCTTGCAACCAGGCCGAGGTGGCTCAGGAATTCGACATCGAAGAAACGCTGTATTGTGAAGTGCTCACCAGTCAACTCGAGTGGGAACAGGGGGCCAAATCAAAAGCAGTCAAAAAGATGAGACGTGTACTGACCCGCAAACCAGAAGAGGTGGCGATGGGTGATTTGTATTGTGAGAAAGCACGCGTCATGGCTCGTCAATGGCTAGCGACACACAGTGAGCACTAGACAACGTCAGCAAGAACGAGAACACCATGACAAGTAGATTGTTCAAGTCAGACCTCGCTCAAAAGAACTATCTGGCTCACTACATACGCCGTGCTGCGAGCTGGCCGGTGCCAACTGAAGAGAAACTCGTTCCTACCTCGTATGGTTTAACTTTCGTGCGGGTGAGCGGCGCGCCAGATGGTCTGCCTTTGATGATGTTGCCGGGCATCGGCTCGCACGGGCTCACCTTCGGGCCTCTAGTCGCTGAACTTGGTCCCACCATCAGGACATACATAGTCGACAACATTCATGACGTAGGCCGCAGCGTGGAAACAAAACCTGTCACCTCAGCCCAAGATTTTGCCGCGTGGCTCGATGAGGTGCGTTTAGGGCTTGGCCTTCAACAGATGCATCTTCTCGGCCTCTCCTATGGCGGCTGGGTTGCGGCTCAATATGCGCTGCGGTTTCCCCAAGCGGTGAGTCGGCTGATTTTCCTCGCACCCGCGGGCACGGTGGCTCCGCTGCCTTGGGGGTTCATCTGGCGCGCCATTCTGTGTCTGCTTCCATTTCGCTTCTTCATGCGCAATTTCTTGAGATGGGTGGCGCCCGAGCTCCCTTCCACGCCGAGTGGGCTGCGCCGATTTGAAGAGATGGTCGACGACGCTCTGCTGGCAACCCGAACCTTTGTGCCACGAAAAATGGTCCCGCCGATTCCCCTGGCTGATGACATATGGGGAATGCTGCCGGGCAAACCGTTCTTTCTGGCGGGTGAACACGAAGTCATCTTTCACGCCAGGACTGCGCTCGAAAAACTTCAACGCCTAGCGCCCAACATCACGACCCAGCTTCTGGCTGGAGCTGGTCACGATTTCTTCGTGACGCGCGCTCCAGAAGTTGCCGAGCGAATACGAAGTGCATTGAGTTAATGGAGCCACAGTCGCTTTCAGGAGCAGCAATTGAGCAATAAACTCAGTCGCACGCGAGCAGCACTTTCCCAATGTTCTTTCGATCTTGAATGTATTGGTGGGCGGCTCCTGCTTCTTCCAAGGGAAAAACTTTGTCGACTCGAGGGCTCAATTTGCCCTCGGCATTGAGTTGCAGCAATCGTTCAAGATGATGGCCCATGAGCTCGGCCTCACCCCACAGATGGCCCATGTTGGTACCCGAGACGCCGCGATTCTTATCCATCAGTTCCATCGGGCTGTACTTCTTAAGTTGAAGAAATTGGCGCACCACGGTGATCAAACTGCGCTTGTTTCCATCGACCATATTGGCCCACCCGAAGCAGTGGAGATGACCTCCTGGCTTGAGCAAATTGAACCCCTTTTCCCAATCAGGGCCACCCAACGCATCGAGCACGCGGTCAACCCCGTGCCCTTTGGTGATGGCCATCACTTCTTGCACGTAGTCCTTTGTCCGGTAGTCGATGCAGTGGTGCACGCCTTGGGCTTTGAGGAACTCGTGCTTGGAAGCCGATGAAGTCCCAATGATGGTGATGTCGGGCACTGTTTTACAGAGCTGAATGGCCAACAGTCCTACGCCTCCTGCGGCCATGTGAATGAGTACTGTCATTCCCTTTTGAATCGGAGCTACCCAGAAGAGCATGTGAAACGCCGTCAACCCGTTCACCGGCAACGCCGCTGCTTCATCGAAACTCAGTCCATCGCGAATTTTGCGAGGCTGATCTGCGGGAATGGCGACCAGTTCTGCTTGACCTCCGAAGCGACACAAAGACACCACGCGATCGCCTTTGCTGAAATGGGTCACACCCTCGCCCAAGGCTTCGATGACCCCGCTCACCTCGTAGCCCATCACCATGGGAAACTTGGGCGCGTCTGGGTACAGCCCGACACGGGCCGAAATATCAGCGAAGTTCAGGCCTGCCCGTTTGACGCGGATCAACACCTCACCTGGCTTGGGCACAGGGTCGGCTTTGCTCTGCACCTGTAATACCTCGGGACCACCAGCCTTCACATTTACCAGTGCGCGCATAGACGCTTCTTAACGCAGGTATCGCTCGACCGTGAGTCCGCGGCTATGCTCGTCGCCGTGAAGTCACTCGCCCCGGGTTTCCTCATCGCGATGCCTCAGTTGCTCGATTCGAACTTTCAAAAGGCCGTGGTGTTGATGATCGAACATTCTGAATTGGGTTCAATGGGGTTGGTCATCAACCACACTGCGCCGCTCACGTTTCGAGACTTGGGCACCAGCCAAGCGCTCGAGGTCGCTCCATCGCGAGAGCACGATGCGCTTTTTCACGGCGGCCCGGTCGAGCCCTATCGAGGCTTTGTGCTTCACGATTCGGTGCTGGTCGACGAGCGCACTGAAATCTCACCCGGTTTATTTTTGTCGATGACAGATGACGCATTGACCCCGTTGTTGCTCGATGAAAAGGCGCACCTCCGCTTTTGCTTGGGGTATGCCGGTTGGGAGCCAGGCCAGATAGAGGCAGAACTCGAGCAAGGGAGCTGGCTTTTTTGCGAAGTGAATAAAGAGGCCGTTCTGCACGAGGACCCTCGACAAATCTGGGAAAAAGCCCTCGCAGGTATGGGCATCGAACCGGGCCGGTTGGTGCCCTCACGCGGAGTGAATTAAAGACATATGATCAGTCCAGAATGGATTCGCCAGGCGGTGCTAGGCGCGTTGCCTGAAGCTGAAATTGAAGTCATCGATACAACCGGTACCAATGATCACTTTGAAGCCCGGGTAGTCAGCGAAAAATTCGTGGGCGTTCCGATGGTGCGAGCGCATCAGTTGGTCTATGCGCCGCTCGAAGACGTGCTCGCCACTGGCGAATTACACGCCTTGGCTCTTAAGACGTACACGCCTGAACAATGGGCGAAGGTGAAAAAATGACTCAAATAAGTGAGACCCTGAAGGCTCGTTTCGAGCAAGAGATTAAGGCGTATCCGGTGGTGCTTTACATGAAAGGAAATCAGCTCTTCCCCCGCTGCGGCTTCTCTGCGCATGCGTTGGAACTGCTCAAACCCTTCGGGCCCGTGCATTCAGTCGACGTGTTGAATGACCCAGAAGTCAGAGACGGCATCAAAGTGTTCTCGAATTGGCCCACCATTCCTCAGGTGTACATTCACGGGCAGTTTGTCGGCGGCAGTGACATCCTCTCTGAGTTGGCGCAGCGAGGTGAACTCGAAGCGTTGGTGAAGGGCAGTTGAGCGTAAACCACCCCGTTCCTTCCGAAGTGGCTTCACCAGACTCGGTAGGGTGGGGCGCGCGATTCAAGTCGCTCCGAGAGAAGAATCGCATCGCGATTGAAATCTGTTTTTTCTTCGCCGGGTTTTTGTTCGACGTGATTTTGTTGCATCGAATCGACAGCACTCCGCTCTTGATTCACCAAGGCTCGTATTTAGTGCTGACAGCGGTTCTCATTTTTTGGGATCACCGCATTTCCGTCTCAGGAATTCAGCCCACCGGTTTTTTGGGGAAGCTGGCTGCCTACCGACTGTGGGTGATGCACTTTTTCTTGGGCACCTTGCTCAATGCCTTCATGGTGTTTTACTTCCGCGCCTCGTCTGGAATTTTGGCATTTTGTTTTCTCGTCGGCCTCTCTGTATTGATAGTGGCCAACGAGCTCCCGCGATTTCGTGAGCAAGGTCCCATTCTGCGGGTGATGTTGTTGTCCTTCGCGGTGACGAGTTACTTGGCTTATTTGCTCCCCGTGCTCTGGGGCCAACTCAGTGCCGTGCAGTATGTGGCTTCTGTCGTCTTAGGTTGCATCGCGACCTGGGGTCTGTGGCGTTTCTTTGTTCGTTTCGCGCACGATCCACAATGGACCATTCGCCGGGCGGTGGTGCCGGGCTTGGTCATGCAAACCATTTTGTTAGGGTTGTATTTTGTCGGAGCCATTCCTCCAGTCCCGCTCTCGCTTAAACACATTGGTATCTACGCCGACGTCAACCCGGTCAAAGACGAACAAGGCCATCGTCGGTATGAATTGAGTTGGCAGACCACCTCGCCTTGGAACCTGTGGGGGCTGCAAGATGATATTTTTGTGGGGCAAACAGGCTCAAAGGCGTACGCCTTCGTTCGTATTTTTGCGCCGACTAAGTTCAACGATCAGGTGCGTTTCGCTTGGGATTATTACGACGAAGAAAAGGGCTGGCTCGAACGCGGTAAGCCTTTTGCCACCACTTTGTCTGGAGGCAGCGAAGAAGGGTTTCGCACTTTCGCTTACTCCACCATGGGTCGCCCCGGAAAATACCGGGTACGCGTTTTGAGCATGGACGACCGCGAAATCGGCAGAAAGACGTTCAGTTTTGTCGAAGGTGAATCACCGCCGACCGCGATTCAGATGGATTGACTTCATCCACCGTTCTACGGCGCTGGCTTCAGATGGAATGTCTTGTGAGAGATTGCGAAAACCTTTCGCCGTCACCAAAACATCATCTTCAATGCGTATGCCGATACCGCGGTATTTTTTGGGCACCGTGAGATCGTCTTCTTGAAAATAAAGCCCCGGCTCGATGGTGAGCACCATGCCTGGTTGCAACGGCCCATGTCGGTAGACTTCTTGTCTTGCTTTGGCGCAGTCATGCACATCGAGACCCAACATGTGGCTCACGTTGTGAAGTGAATAGCGTTTATAAAATTGCTTCTCATCAGCCAGCGCTTCATCAGCGGTGACAGACAACACTCCCAATTTCACTAAACCCTCAGCCAGCACCCGCATGGCTCTACGGTTGGGTTCCATAAAATCATTGCCTGGCTTTACTGCTTTGAGCGCCGCCTGCTGCGCAGCCCAGACCAATTCATAAATTTCCCGTTGCTCTCTGCTGAATTTACCGCTGATGGGCAGAGTGCGGGTGATGTCGGCCGTGTACAGTGTTTTGCCTTCGACGCCTGCATCGAGAAGGAGCAGTTCTTTCTTTGAAAGCGCGCCATCATTGTGAGTCCAATGAAGAATGCAGGCGTGAGCTCCAGCGGCAGCGATGGTGCCGTAGCCCACGTCGTTGCCTTCAACTCTTGCTCGTAGACCAAACTGTGCTTCGAGTTCTCTCTCTGTTTTGGCCTTTGGCAAAAGACGAATGACATCTTCGAAACCACGCTTGGTGGCGGCGATTGCCTTTTCAAGCTCGCCGACTTCAAGGGCATCTTTTTTGAGCCGCAGTTCACCCAACGCCGTCGCCAATTCTTTGTCGACTGGCCGCTCGTGAAGAGTCCCTCCGAATGTATCTGCCGTCGCCGAGATGCCGCGCAAAAGGCGAAAGAGGGGGCGCTCTTCTAAAAACGCAGGCAATTCTGACAGTGCATGGGCGAAATTCATACCGAAGTAAGAACAACTCTGTGTGACGCCAAAGCGAGGGCCGACCCACAGTTCGCCTTTTTTTCTATCGGTATAGAAGGTCTCGTTGCTTCGACCTGGGTTGGGTTCCACGAAGAGATGTGCGTCATGCCCGTGTGCGGTGGGGACCATTATCAGCACACAGTCAGGCTCTTGGTTTCCGGTCAGCCAATAAAAATCGCTGCCCGCGCGAAAGCGAAAGTACGTGTCATTGGCTCGAACTTGTTCGTGCCCAGTGGGCACTATCAGTACCTCGCCGGGAAAGAGCTTCGACAGTGCCTCGCGTCGGGCGCGAAACACTTTCGTGTGTCGATGTGGTTTTGGCAGGGCTGATGACTGGGGTTTCCAGTCTTTCATCATGAACTCAAGCAGCGCCGGCGGGTTCACCGTGTCTTGTTTGACAGCGCGGTGGGGCTGGCTTTCTTTGAGGAAAGTCATGGTGCCTGATTGATACTCCCTTCCCTGGCATGTTGCAGCAGCAAGTCAGCGGTCGCAGCCCTCACAGCACCCAGCACCGTGGGAACCGCAACTTCCCCTCGGAGTACCCGAGG
>JAYUVR010000272.1:0-6460 GCA_043753955.1 Archangium sp.
CATTCTGGGGTCAGCCCTACGCCAGGCACGTCAAAAGCAGAGCCGGGGGGCACTTTTGAGTGTACCAGCTTTACCGAGATAGACGGCGTCACCGACCCCAGCGTCTGTTTCGACGCGCTCCATGGCATCGCCGACCCGGACGGAAGCGTACCTTTGACGCAAGCCAAGATTGCCGAGAGCGCACTTGATGGCGCCGCGTTGACCGGCTTCATTGGCAGTCTGAGCCAGTGGAACGAGGGCCTCAATGACCGAGTACGGCTCGAAGAAGACATGGGCGCGACCTTCCTCACTCAGCGTCATGTGACGTCGTCATTTGGCGAACTCGAAATTGGCCCCTCAGCCGCCGAGTCGTGGACGTTTGGCTGTAGAACCTGGACCCCGAATTGGGTGGCGCGGCACGTCTTTACAGACAGCGATGTGACGCTGCTGGCTGCGGCGCTGGCCGGCAAGTCACGTTGTTTTGTCACCGGTATTACTGGGGCCTGGTCTTCCACGCGCAACAATGAGACCGAGCAACCGTTTGCGGAAATCTATACAGCACCCAACGGTGATATTCGCTTCCGGGTTGCTCCAGGCGCGGACGGAAACCCAAGCGACCGGGTGGGGGCCTTTGCTTCCTGTGTGCAGATCAAGCCTTAGCGACGTCACGGTGGTTCGGCTTTAGCTCTCATGCTGACAAGATTCGAAATCGCCGGCTTCCGCAATCAGCCGGCGTGCTGCATCGCGCTGACCGGCTTGAGGCGGGCGGCGATGGGCGACTGGAATCACCGAGATGAGCGTCACCACCGCGGTGATGAAGCCCGTCGCAAACGCCCACTTCAACGTGGGCAGAACACCAAGGTATCTGACAGCAAGACAAAATGACGCCGAAGGGAAGCGGCGGCGACAAAATCTTCTCAGCGCGAAGGACGGTATTCAGAAACCTTCTTCGTCAAATTGCGTTGCAGCCTGCACAACTTGTTTCAGCTGGGGGTCAAACCGCCCCGGACTACGTCACTTCATAAACCACAAAGAACCAAAACCACTGGGCGGTGTGCACCACAAACGTTGGCCTTCGAGTTGCTGACAACGTGACCATGTACCACCAGGCACCGTACCGCCGCGTACTCAGATTCATGACATGTGGTTGGTTAATGACTTTTGCAGCTTGTATTGACCAAGGCGCTTTGAACAGTGCCTCAATGGCAGACCAAACGGAACAAGCGGCCACCACCAACGCGCCCATGAATGCACCCGTGAACGCGCCGCTTAATGCGCCCCTCAACGCACCCATGAACGCGCCGATGAATTCGCCCATGAATGCACCCATGAACTCACCCATGAATGCGCCGCTCAACGCGCCTCTGAATGCCCCGCTCAATGCGCCCATGAATGCGTTGTTGGTTTCCACCACCGTGCAGGTAGAGAACTCGGCCAACCTGGTGACTGCTGCTAGCCAAGCGGTCACCGATGGCATCACCCTCAATCTGGGCGACGCTTTTGGAGGTTCTTCCACAGTGGAAGACTTTGCCGACTTCACACCCAGCCAGTTTGAACGTCTGTGTGAAGCCACCAAAATTCCTTACATCTTGCCCAGTTCCGGGCCTGTCGACTTGGTGCTGCCCAAGTTGGTGACGCTCAAAGACCAATTCGAATTGGTCAAAAGTGCCAGTAACGCCGATGTGACAGTCGATATTCTCGAGGGGGCCGCCACGGTTCGCTATCGCTTGGTCCGCGGCATCGGTCTGGCCTGCGCTGACCGCGCTTATCGCCCACTCTTCTTGAGCAAGACGGCTGCAGGCACAGCGCTGACAATTCGTTCGTACAAAGACGACCTCAGCTACTTGTGCTTCAAGCATGAAGATCCTCATTCATGCACCTTGAATGCAGACAAGACCTGCCCGAGTACATGCCAAGTGGTCGACGGTGCATGTATGATTTCGGTGGGACTCCCCACCAACCCGAACTTTCATAAGCCCACCTATTCATGCGGCAAGGGTAAATTGGCCGATGGCGTGGTGGGCTACGCGCTCAAAAAGTGGACGCCCCGACCCTTCTTCGTCTCGGCATTGGCATGGCAAGACAACACCTGGACTCGACACTGGGAATTCATCAATGCAGGTCTGGGACCCATTTCTGAAGCCAACCCGGCCAATGATGGGTACACCTACAGTGGTTGGGGCATCGACCCAACGGTCTCGGCGGCCAAAAAGAAAGAATACCTCGCCGCAATCGCTATCAAATCAGCCACCAACCGCAGCGGGGTTTCGATTAGCCCCTACACGTTCGCCAACCGGTCCAGCAGCCCCGTAAAGGCCATCAAGACCACAGCGCTCAATCAATGCGAATCAAATCATCTGACCAAACCAGACATCGCCAGCAAAGGTACTTTGGTAGAAGGCTTGCTCATCGACGTCGGCGTGGGCCCGTGGTACCAAAATGACAACAACAATTGCTCTTGGAAAAATGAATGGAACCTCGCCGCGGTGAACACGGTGAGCACCACGGCCACTGATGGCAGTGTGTGCAGCGTATTTCATGTCGACCCGGCCGACGCTTCAGCTCCAGTCATGGGCGTCAATCGTGCAGACGACACTCAACCTCGTTGCCCATCGTGGACCGCGTGCCCTGCCGGCAAGTTTTGTTGTGTGGCCTCGGTTTCCACCGGAGCAGGCACCATCTGCACCCAAAAAGTGGATGGGACCGCCTGGTGTTGGGGCAACGGTTCGCCCAATTCGACCGGCTCGGCTTGGGGTGTTTCGCCGGTTCAAGTTTTCAAAGACGGAACCAACGTGCCGCTCAGCGGAGTTCGTAGCCTTTCTTCCGGCCCAACCCATACCTGCGCTGCGCTCACAGATGGTTCGGTGTGGTGCTGGGGTGACAACTCGTCTGGTCAGCTCGGCGACGGTACACTTGTCAATCACTCCGGTGCAATAAGAGTGAAAACCGATGCAGACAGCCCCCTTTGGGGAGCCATCCGCGTCGTCAGCAGTGATGGCTTTTCGTGTGCGCTCAAAAGCACTCACGTCATTACCTGTTGGGGTAAGAATGACTACGGTCAGCTCGGCAGCGGAAACACAGTCAACAGTCGCTATGCCGCCACAATCAAAAGCAATGGAGTTGATATCAACGGCTTCGTCGACTTTGGCTTGGGCGCCTCCTTTGGCTGTGGCCGAAAAACTAACGGTAGCGTTAAATGTTGGGGGAATGGTTCTTCAGGGCAGCTGGGAGCTCTGAATAATCTCAATTCTTTACAACCGATCGATGTCAAGAATGCCGATGGAAGCCTTCTGCATGACGCTCGGAGTCTTACGGTGGGAGAGGGTTATGTTTGTATCCGCAGAGACGGCGCGAGCGGGACCTACAAAGCCTTCTGCTGGGGCAATAACCGCGACGGTCAACTCGGAGACGGCACCTTGGTGGACCGCAGCGCACCAGTGCTGGTCAAGAACAGCGACGGGAGCGTGCTTTCAAGTGTGATTGAAGTCGGGGCATACAAGACACACACCTGCGCCATCCTTTCCGACCATACTTTGTGGTGTTGGGGTTCGAACAGCTACGGCCAACTCGGCATCGGTGTGGTCGAAATGGGGAAAGATTATGTGAACCCCCGCCAGGTGCGTGGACCGCAAAATGTGGGCTTTGTGACCGATGCCTCGAGCCTCTCGTCGGGCGCTGCGAGCGATACTTCATGCGTCAGACTGAGTGACGGTACCCCGTATTGCTGGGGTCGAAACAACGCCCTTCAAATTGATGGCACCACTTCATCCAGCGACACCTTGCCCAACTTGGTCAAGCAACCCATCCTCTGTGGTCGGGGTGGAGCCGACGATCAATCGCCCAAGACTTCTCTTGAGGTCGACTCTTTCAACAGCGGCTCACTGAACAATCGCTGGAACAACGTGAATATTCCTTCTCCTATCATCAATAACCGGGTCGAGTTCGGCGGCCCTGTTGACGCTTGGCAAAGCATCATCTTGAAAAACGAGGAAGCCGGGGCCCTCACCGATTCGACCTCTACCATCGAGCTGGTCAGCGTCGGTACCGCCGCAGGTTCCGCTGCCCGATTCCGCTTGGGCGCCAATGGAGCGAACTCCCTCGAATTCAAAGTCGTCACGGGTGGGCAGATGACAGTACAACGAAGAGTGAATGGCGAGCCAACCTACGGCTTGTCTTCAACCACATACAATGCGACCGCCCATCGTTGGTTGCGTTTTCGTGAAATGGGCGGCGCGATTTTCATGGAATTCGCCGCAACAAAAACTGGCCCTTGGGGCACACTGTACAGGGAGTCCACCCCCTTTGCCGTCGATGAAGTCAAAGTCGAGTTGGCTGGCCTGAATACAAACACCACCAACAGAATCGTGTTTGACAACTTCAATACTCCGTAAAAGCCTGTGACGTGAGTTGAGGCCCCACCCGAGGAAAGGTTGGCCGGGTGGGGCTTTTTTTGTGCCAAAAGAGTTCCCCATGGCCGGGCCACCGTTTGTCGAACCCTGAATGTGCTTTGGGGCGGCATTACAAAGCGGCGAATGTGAGCTATTTGCACCCCTATGACTCACAGCTGTGGTGCAAAAACTGCCCTCTTTCTTGCGGTGACACTGGGGATGGCCGCCTGTGTGGTCACAGCTCAAAAGAAAGAGGTGACCAGCTCGGAAAGTGATTGCCCTCAAACGCTTCCCTCACAAATCGACGCGAGGCTGGACCTGTACGAAAGCTTCGATGGGCCCACGTTCCCCAATGTAAAGGAATTCAGCTACGCAAGCGGGACCGTGAAGTCCACGATGTCGGGTCCTCGTCGAGGGGCAGGAGCGGCCGCGTTCAGCGTCGGCGTTCCCCAGCTCACGCCCGCACAGTGTGTTGAGGGGCGCTACCGGGCAGAAGTGATTGCGAAACCCGTACAGGAATACAAATGGGACGACAAAATCGCGCATTGGGTGGGTGTCAGCGCGAAGCCAACCAACCTTAAAGGGAGCGCTTACACGCTGCTCCAGGTTCACGCTCCTAACGAGCCTCCTGATTCCGCATGCGACTATTCGGGGAATGCCTTCGCGATTACTCCTGCGCTTCATGATGGAAAGATGTATTACGAACTCGACGTCATCCTTGAAGGGGGGCGTTCGACTGGCGAGGGCGCAGGGAGCAATCAAGCCCAAAGCGTTTGGTCAGAGCCGATGCTCGAGGATACCTGGGTGGATTTTGTGATGGGCTTCACTTTGTCTACCCAGGGCAAGGGCTACTTCTATTTTTTCAGGAACGGTGAGCTCGTCTATTTCAAGACAGGCTTGACCAACGTCAACTTCATCGACAGCTGCGGGGTGGCCATTCCCCCAGAAAAGCATTCTCACAACGGGCCGCATATCGGTATCTACGGCCCCCCGTGCGGTACTGCTCCGTGGATGCAGACGTTGTCGGGTGCCATTCATGCTCGGGAGGTCGTGATGGACGAACTGCGACTGGCCTCAGGGCCTGACGGCTATCTCTATGCGGACCCAATGCAGTGCGGTGTTCTGCCTGACGGTTACCCCAAACTGGGAACGACGACGAGACCTTGAATGAATCTCGTTTTGCAGAAACGCAATCTCAAACCGAGCGACGACATGCTGAGGGTGCGTACATCGACATCGTCGATTGCGAAGCCGCCACTTTGCAAACTGACTTTCGCCTATCACCCTGTCGGGGTCGGCCGCGCTCCGGGTTGGGTCAAGCGTCCACAGCCGCACTGATTCCAATACGAGACACTTTTTTCTCGAGAGCGCACCGTGGGCTGAGACGCACGCAGCGTCGTGGTTTCAAAATGTCGGCGATGTTCCGATAGTTACAGGTTGTCCGGGAATTAAGGGTTGAAAAATCGGCGCCGCGCCGAGGGAGCACCTAGGCCACGCTACAAAGTTCCGTCGGCGTGGCGGAGTGGCGGCGCCGGCCGCAAGGTTACTCGGCGGCTCAGCCGACCAGCTGAGTTAGGCAACAACAGGAATTCAGGCAAATGCCCGGTACACATCTCGAATTATGAGGAGACCTACATTTGTTCGCGGTTTGAATATCGATTTGCATTGCGATCCAATGTCAGATTCCGGTCGTGAAGCGCGTGGCCCCCGCGAACATGATGAGGCGCTAGAGCGCATTGTCAGCGAGGTTCGTCAGCGAGTGGCCGTTCCAGTCGCGCTGCTGCGCCTCAATGCAATTGACACTCCGGCGACAACGTAGGCCCGACCGAAAGGACCAGAAAATTGGGTTGCGCAACTAACTCGCTCTCCTCGACACAGGCAGTTGTCGTCTCGCCACAGCTCCTTTGCCGGCGCTTAGAAAACCCACTTTTCTCGCCATCATCCGCCCGCCTCGGCTATGGGCGCTTGTCTGTGACCGCACTCTTGCCCAGCCTCATCGGCCTTTCGCTCGGCATGCGTCACGCCCTTGAGCCAGACCATCTCGCCGCCGTTTCTGCGCTCGCTAGCGAAACGCGTGGAGGCACAGCCGCCAG
>JAYUVR010000273.1:0-2211 GCA_043753955.1 Archangium sp.
GGGGCGTTTTGGCCGCGCCCTCAATCGTGCGCACTATCCATCGATGTACTTCCAGCGAATACTTGCCGTGAGTGCCCGCTCTCGACAGAACCGATCGCATTGGGTTTTTGGGGTGCCAGTACACTTCTGTTCCCGTGCGCAGCACATAGGCCAGCACTTCGTGGCTCTTCTTGAACGCCGCCACACCTTCGCGAGTGGGCGCCAAGAGTTTCTCAGCTTCGGCCTGATTGAGCTCCGTAAGACCGACCGCTTCTTTCCCCGTATCCACCGCGAGCAATTTGGTCAACGCGCTGCGGCCGGCTTTGTCTAAGTCATTCATCAGTTGAAGCGCGTGAGCCAAGTCACCTTCTTCTTTTTTGACCGGGTCTTTGCTCTTGAGCACCCAGTTTTCCAGATTGAACAGCTGCGCGTTCATGGTCAGGCCGCCGAGCAGTAGGTCTTTGCCCGCTTCGTCACCGGTGCCGCTCAGCGCGTTGAGGTACGTTTCTGCAACTTTTTTTGCATCAACATCACTCTGGGCTGACGCTGGAACAGCAAGGAGCACAAAGGCAAACCAAAGCAATCGAGCCATAGACGCCGAAGACTGGACCAATCTGCTCGACGCATCCAGCAGGAAAAAGAGGCGACCTGTGGTGTGACCTCGAGCCTTGCGTTACACAAACACACCTCGTTGTTGCCCTTTCGCAGTGGAGCCAAGCCCATGATGTCGTCGCTGTTGTTTGTCGCATTTTCGCTCGCCACCGGTGATGTCAATTCTCGTCGCAGCCCGGTGGTCCAAGTGGTGGACAAGGTTTCGCCTGCGGTGGTGTACGTCGGCACGGTGCAGGTGGTGGAAACACGCTTTCGCAACCGCGGGTTCGACGACTTCTTTTTCGGGCCCCAAGAAGAACGCCGAGCGGTCGAAGGCCTGGGTTCGGGCGTCATCATCGACCCGACGGGCGTCATCGTCACCAATGATCACGTGATTCGCGGGGCCTCAGAGATTCACATCGTCTTGGCCGATGGGCGACAACTCGATGCTGAAGTCATCGGCAGCGATGCTGATGCCGATCTCGCAGTGCTTAAGGTGACGACCAAAGGCGCGCTCCCTTTTGCCAAATTGGGCACCTCTGCTGATCTGATGATAGGTGAGAGCGTCATTGCCATCGGCAGCCCGCTGGGCCTGAAAAAGACAGTCACGCTGGGCGTCGTTTCAGCGCTCGGCCGTACCATTCGCCAAGAAGAGCGCGTCTTTAACGACTTCATTCAGACCGATGCTTCCATCAACCCCGGCAACTCGGGTGGCCCCTTGCTCAACATCGACGGCGACGTCATCGGCATCAATTCAGCCATCATCGCCTCGGCACAGAACATCGGCTTCGCCATACCGGCTGACAAAGTTCGGCGCATCGTCACCGAACTGACCCAGTTCGGCAAAGTCCGCCCAGCTTGGGTCGGTCTCGATGTGCAGCCGCTCACCCTTGAACTGTCTCGCCGCCTGGGGTGGGACAGAACGTATGGAGCGCTCATTTCAGCTGTCGATGAAGGCAGCCCGGCCCAACAAGCAGGGGTGCAACGGGGCGACATCGTGATGCAGGTCGGGTCAACTCAAGTTGAGAACGCAGACGACCTCCGCAGTCGGCTGCGAGGGGTTACGGCGAAAAATCAGGTCGCCATGCGACTTTTTCGGGCCGGGCAAGAGATGAACGTTGAACTGACTCCTATCGAATTTCCCCAGAAGCTGGTCGACGCCACCGTTTGGGACCGGTTGGGGCTCCGGGTCAAACCAGGCAGCGGAGGCATGAGCATTACCTCGGTTCGCCCTGGAACGGCCGCCAGCCGAGTGGGTCTCGAGCCCCGCGACATCTTGCTCCGGGTGAATCAACAGCCCGTGGCCACCGCTGAAGCTTTTAAGGAAGCCATCATTCAGGCGCGGGGGAAGCCCAGCGTGCTCCTGTTGGTGAAACGAGGGGGTCGCGGGTACTACCTGACGCTCCCTTTCTAAGGGGAGTCGTAAGGTTGTGCGTAAATAGAATTGACGGACAGCGTCCACCCCGTAGCCTGCGGCCCCATGACTGAGTACCGGTACCAGGCCCTCGGGCCGCTCCAAGCGGGGGAAGGTTCTCGCGCGTTTCTCGGGTTGGCCATCAACGCTGAGAACAAGGCTCAACCCGTCGTCATCATCTGGGTTCCCGAAGATGCTGAAGGTGACGCTGAGCTCCTTGAAAAAAT
>JAYUVR010000274.1:0-3271 GCA_043753955.1 Archangium sp.
CGATCTCAGTTTGATGCATGCCGGCAATCGCCCGAAGTAGCAGCACGTCTCTCACTCGCTGGCTCTTGAGCCGCGCGTATGCCTCTGAGACCTCCTCAAGCGAGTAAGCCTCTCGCGCGGCTCTCGTCTCTTTTGCTTCGATGTGACTTTTCAGAAGACCCCAAGCCGGCACGTGCTTCTCTTCAACAAGGAATCTTCCGAAGGCATTGAGGGCTTCGGTTCTCCCCTTGTGCCCGCCTTCGAACTTGTTCAGTGCGTATTCCACGCAATCCGATCACTCGTTCCACGCGAAGCCGATCACCGATTCCACGGGAAGCCGATCACCTGCTCCAGTGTGGCGAGCTGGTGACAGCTACTTCGCTGCCTTTGGTCTTGTGGTCAAGCCCTCGCTTTTTCGCATTGACTCTGAGGGGGCGAGTTTGATGCGGTGAGCGTTGTGGACCAGGCGGTCGCAAATGGCGTCGGCGAGCGTCGGGTCGCCAATCACCGCATGCCATTCTTTCGGCTCAAGTTGGCTGGTGATGATGGTGGAAGCCAGGTTGTAACGGTCGTCGAGAATCTCAAGCAGGTCCTTGCGATGCTGCGCCGTCAGCGGTTCGAGGCCGAAGTCGTCAAGCACCAGGACCCTCGCCTTGGCGAAGCGCTTGAGTAGGTGCGTGTAAGTGCCGTCTGCGCGTGCGAGTGCGAGTTCATCGAAGAGGCGCGTGGCGCGGCGGTAGATGACTGAGAAGCCGTCGCGGCAGGCCTTCTGTCCCAGCGCACAGGCCAGGTAGCTCTTCCCGAGCCCGGTGTGGCCCGTGAGGATGACATTCTGGTTCTGTTGCACCCATCGCGACGAAGCGAGGTCCATCACCACCGATTTCGCCAGTCCGCGTGCGTGACCGAAGTCGATGTCTTCTACGGACGCCGGCATCTTGAATCGTGCTGACGTAAGTCGCAGCTGCAGTTTCTTGTTCTCCCGGTGCACCCACTCGGCGTCTGTGAGGAAACCCATCATATCTGCCGGTGATATGTCCTTGTCTCGTGCCTTTTCTGTCCATTCCCGAAGTGCCTTCGCCATTCCGAAGAGCTTCATCGTGTTGAGTCTGTCGAGCGTCTGTTCCAACAGCATGTCGGTTCCTTTGAGCCTCGTCTTGAGTTCCGCCGTAGCGCGGGCTTTCCGCGCGAAGGCGCCTCTGTGCGCCGCGAGGCCATGTCGGCGCTCAGCGGTTCGTCAGTGGTAGTAGTCAGCGCCACGGATGTTTTCGTGGGTCGGCAGCGTCTTGTCCGGCACATCGGCCAATGCCTCTCTGTCGAGACCATTCTTTAGAATGGCCTTTACCGATTTGTATGAAAATGCATTCGCTTTTACGGCTCGGACACAGGCTGCTTCGATGCGCGAATCTTCGTATGTCTTTCGCAACGCCAGCACGCCCTGACAGGCCTGGAAGCCCTGCTGTGGGTAGGTGCGCCGGCTCATGATGCCTTCGACCAGCGCCGCGGTACCGGGGCCCACCTTTGCCGCCCAGGCGATGAGGCGCGGTGGGTCCCACTCCGCGTAATCGCGGTGCGCCTGCGGCATGTGCTCCTTCACCGTGGTGTACTTGTTAGGCGAGTCGTCCCGCTCATGAGCGGCCACGCGCCCACGGTCAAAGAGCACCTCCACAGTGGTCGCTGTCGCCCGCACTTCGAGCTTCTTTCCCCGCAGCAGGTGGGGGACGCTGTAGAAGTGCTCCTTGAATTCAATGTGGTAGTTGATGCCCGCCTTCACGCATTTCCACTCCGTGAATTCGTACGACCGAGTGGGTAGTGGCTTGAGTGCCGGGCGATCGACTTCCTCGAAAAGTTGCCACCGCGACTTCTTCACGCGCCGCATCGGTCGGCCATTAAGCTTCTCCAGCAGCGGTTTCACCGCGTCTTGCGCCTCACCGAGCGAGAAGAAGGTTTGCTTTCTCAACGCGGCAATAATCCACCGCTGGGCGAGCAGTACGCCCACCTCCACTTTCGCCTTGTCCTTCGGCTTCCTGACGCGCGCGGGAATGACGGCGACGCCGTAGTACTCTGCGAGGTTCGCGTATGTCGGATTCAGGTCCGGCTCGTAGCGGTCGGGCTTCGTCACGCCGCTCCTCAAATTATCGGGCACCCAAAGTTCTGTCGCCCCACCGAAAAACTGCAGCGCGTTGACGTGGCACTGCACCCAGGTCGGCAATTCCTCGCTCCACACCGCTTCCACGTACGTCAGACTGCTCGCCCCCAGGACGGCTACGAAGAGCTTCGCGACCCGCACCTCCCCCGTCTTGGGGTCTACGATGGGGATGCCGTCCCCGCTGAAATCGATGAAGAGTTTCTCGCCGGCGCGGTGCTCCTGCCGCATTGAAAGCTGCAGCCGCGACTCCCACAACACGAAGTGCTGGCAAAAGGCGCTGTACTGGTACCCCTCGGGTCGATTGCTCTTGTACTCCTCCCAGAGCAACTGCCTCGTCACGCCCTTCTTCTTCAGTTCGAGGTGCAGCTCGGCCCAGTTTGGCTCAGGCCATTTGTTCTTCACCACGCTCTCCTCAGCGAACATCAGACGAGTGAGGGCGACGTCGCTGTCAAGCTCCGCCGGCAGCGGCCAACTGAGCCCTGCCGCCCGTACTCGCGATACGTACATGTGCGCGGTCGACGGCGAAATCTTCAGGCTCCGGGATATCGCTCGCGCTGAAAATTTGTTCTCAAAATGCAACCTCAAAAATTCTCTCAATTTCCGCATGGACAGCCTCTCTGCCGGCATCGGTAACCTTCCTTTGGGAAAGTCCCGTCGGCGCTCTCTCCAGCTTCGTCAACACTTCGCGTCAGCTGCCCTCGGGTGATCGACCCCCGTGGAATCACTGATCGCTTTGCCGTGGAATCAGTGATCGGCTTCCCGTGGAATAGGTGATCGACTTGCCGTGGAATCGGTGATCGAAATCACGTGGAACACGCAGTTCGATGACAGCAGGCCTGCGTCAATTTCGAATTCACTTCGGCCACATGAAAGGGCGGCCGCAACAAACATCACCTTGCTGAAAAACGAGCGCATCGGGTCCCTCTACGCGGGCGGTGGACCTGTGTGAATGCGCATAGTCGCAGCATGGCTGTGCAAAATTGCACGACCTCAGAGGGCCCCGCTGAACACTCCCTCGCCCCAGAAGGAGAAGACAAAGAAGAATAACCCTGGGAAACGTGGCGGCGGTCCGGAGCCGAACCTGGCACATTTGTCTTTTTCGAGGGGACTGCCCAAGAAACTCAGCACCTTGGGTGCCGAACTCCG
>JAYUVR010000275.1:0-6899 GCA_043753955.1 Archangium sp.
CTGGCTGCAGCAGTACGTCGTCAGATTGGTCGCCATGGGCCGCCTTGATGGCGTTGGGTTTTGGCGTCTTTCGGCGCAAATACGTGGGCGTGAGTCTGGGTGCATTGGTGGGACTTTCCCCCTTGGTCGCGCGGGCTCAATACAACGTGGTCGGACCGACTGCGGTGGTGTACCAGCCACTCGCCAGCGGCACGCCAACCGTCGCAGGCGCTTCGCTGAGCGTGCCTTTCTCGATGCCTTATTTTGATGGCCAGCTGACGGCTGTCTCAATGTCTCGCAACGGCTATTTAGCGATAGGCGGTTCCTCAGCCAGTGCGCTTCAGAATCAGAGCATTCCTCACAGCTTGAATGAGGCCACAGTCCCCCGCACGTTCATCGCCCCCTGGTGGGACGATTTGGTGCCGCCGGTCGGCTCGAGCGGGTATCGATATCAAGTCTCAGGTACGGCTCCCAATCGGGTGATGAGTTTTGAATGGAACGGGGTGGGGGCTCCTGCGGGAAATTCGCCCATTTCTTTTCAAGTGCAGTTGTACGAAACCACTGGGCGAATTCGCTTTGTGTACGGCAACGCTTTGCCGGGTGCGGTTTCAGCCTCGGTAGGGTTGCAGGCGGATCTCTCGGTCGGCGTCGCAGGCCTTACTTGTGGGGCCAGTGCCAGTTGCGGTTCCGCTTCGTACCCTGTGGGGCAGGCCATAGACTTTTTCTTGTGGCCTGATCTCGAACTCTCAGATCTCTCAGCGCCACGCACCGGTTACGCGGGCGTGCCGCTTTCTTTGCGAGCCAACCTTCGAAATCGAGGAGGTCGAGATGCGACTGACGTGTCGGTTCGATTCTATCTCTCGACCGATGCGAACTTCGATTCCTCGATTGATACCGTCATTGGCACGGCCACGGTGGCGACCATCACTTCACACGGTACGGCGCAAGCGCAGCTCAATAGTCCGTTGCCAACGAGCCTCAGTCAGACGAACTATTTTGTTTTTGCGGCCGTTGATCCTGATCAATTGGTGCTCGAACAATCAGAGTTGAACAATCTCTCAGCGCCTTCTCCACTTTCGTTGGGAACGCCTACGGCAGACTTGATCGTCGCCAATTTTTCATCGCCGATTCAAGGCGCTCCGGGTGCGACGTTGAACGTCACTCGCACCCTACAAAACGTGGGAAATGCTGATTCGGTACCTGCGAAATACACCTATTTCCTCTCAGATAACGCCTCGATTTCCATCGGAGATCGCGCGTTGGGTGTCGGGCAACTGGGCATCTTGGGCAGCACTCAAACCGACTTGATGATGGAAACGTTGACGCTTCCGACGGAATTGGTGCCTGGGCTCTATTGGCTCGGTGCGTGCGTCAACTTTGACGGCGCCACTTCAACTTTTGGCGATCACGAAATCACCATCGCCAATAACTGTTTCACGCAGCCGACCCCTGTGCAGGTAGCAGTCGATACGGTAACGGTGGTGACCTCATCGCTCCCAATGGTGGCGCAATACTCACCCTTCGGTCTTCGGTTGCAGGCGACCGGAGGTACCGGCACCTACTCGTGGGAACTCGTCAGTGGAACGCTGCCACTCGGAGTCACGCTTTCGCCTGCAGGCGATTTGATGGGGGCCCCTTCGAGTGCAGGCAGTTTTTCATTCGAAGTCAAAGTCACCAGTGGCGCACACACTGATGTTCGCTCGCTGAGCCTGCAAGTGGCAGTGGGCAATTTGCCTTTGGTGGTGGTCGAGCAAGCCCTGACGGCTGCCGAATTTGGGGCCTCGTATGCAAGCGCCCTGGTCGCGGTTGGAGGCCAACCTCCCTACACCTGGCGGGCAGTGGAACCCAACGAGTTGCCTTTAGGTTTAGGTCTGGCCATCGATGGGCTCGTAGAAGGCATTGCAACTACCCCCGGTGACTTTCAATTCACGGCGGAAGTGAAAGACACCGCCGGTACCACTGCTTCGAGGAAAGTCAGCATTCGGGTAGTCGCGCCGACTTCGCTTTCTGCAGCGACCGGAGCCGTTGAAGTGGCTTCGGTAGGTCGTCCCTATCTACAGGTTTTGGCTGCGTTGGGAGGGAGCGCTCCATATTCATGGTCTCTGATTCGCTTTCAGGAATTGCCAGAAAACATCACTGATGTGCCTGGGCCGGTGCTCTTTAATGCAGGGATGAGCGTCGAATTTCCTCGAGGGTTGGGTCTGAGCATCGACCACCGTGAATCGGCAGATTACCTCAGTGGCACACCTGCTCGTGCTGGCCTCTTTGCCATGAACTTAAAAGTGAAAGACAGCGCAGGAGCAGAAGACACCGTCGGTTTGATTCTTCGCGTCAGCTACCGCGACGGGTTGGCCATCACCACGCTCGAATTGCCAGACGCCTTCGTCAACCGCCCGTATCAAGCGCGGCTCATGCACAACGCAAAAGCTGATGTCGAAGGGCTCCGATTTGAGTTGCCCTGCGTGCAGCAGGCCGTGCGCCCGAACGAATTTTCCTGTGCGGCAAGCGAAACCACGCAAAAGATACCTGAGGGCATCACGCTGGATGCAGACGGTACCTTGAGCGGTTCTCCTTTGAGTGAACCTGGGGTGTATACCTTTTTGGTGAAGTTGACCGACGCGCAAGGGCGAAAAGATGTCAGAGCGCTGGGCCTGCGCGTCCGACCTGACTTTAAGACTCAAGGTTCGAGCTGCAGCAGCGCCGGAATGAGCTCGTCGCTGCTTGCGACCCTTCTATTGGCATTGCAGCTTCGCCACCGGCGCTCAAAGAAAAGAGAAAACGAGTCATGGTGAAAAGGCTGTGTTTGGCGAGTGTGGCACTGGTTGTTTCCTGTGCCAGCCAGAATGATCTCTGCGCTGAGCGCAACATCACCTGCACTGCACCGCTTATCTGCGACCCGGGCGACGGCCGTTGCAAATGTGGTGGCCGCGGCGGAGTGACCTGCGACGAAAATGAAGTGTGCGACCCGGTTGCAAGCACGTGTCGCTCGAAGACGTGTGACGAAGTCGACTGCAGTCAAAGCCCCGGCACCAGTTGCGACGTCATCGATGGCGTTTGTAAGTGTGGAGGTACGGGCGGCGCGGTGTGTGGCCCGACTGAAGTATGCAACCCCAATGCGGCTGCGTGTGTGCCCCAATCGAACTGCAGCAACAGCGCGTGCCCGTTGAATCAAGAGTGCGATCAACCCAGCGGCCAATGTCGTTGTGGCTCGGCGGTATGCGCAGCCGGCCAGACGTGCACCGCTGACAGCAGTGGACAAAAAAGCTGCGTAGCCGACATCTGTTTCGGAGTCGCCTGTACCGGCGCGACCGTGTGCGACAGCGCAGATGGGTTGTGCAAGTGCAACCAGACGCTGTGTCAAAGTGGCCAAGCATGCTCGTGCGCGAGCAGCGTCGATGGAGGTTGTCTGCCCAGCGAACGCGTTTGTCGCACCAGCGCGTTGTGCGTTGGGGTCAGCTGTATCGCGCCGGCCAGTTGTGACCCTTCCGATGGCCGGTGCAAGTGTGGAGGGCCAGGAGGGCCCACCTGTGGCAGCGACCAAGTCTGTACACTGGCGGGGAGCGACGGCAGACCAGGCGCTTCGCGCAATCGATGCGAAGGCGGTACGCAGTGCACCGCACCTGATGGTGGGCTCAAGGCGTGTGCGGGTGGAAGCAGTTGCGACCCCGAAGATGGCGAGTGCAAATGCGGTGGGCGAGGAGGAGTGGCTTGTGGGAGCGACGGAGGTGTTGATGAAATCTGTGTGTCGAACGCTTTCCAGCAAGCGTGTCGTCTCCCCTGCAGCGTGAGCAGCCCAAGCTGCCCCGCTGACACCTACTGCTACTTCGATTCGTCAGCCGTTTTCCCCGCGGCGTACTGCGCTGCACCAGCTGAAAGTAAAGAAGAAGACTTTGCTTGCACGAGCCCGACCTCGTGTTTCTCGCAAATGCCGTCTGCCCGTTCACTGCATTGTTTGGGGTTGGCGTTGGGGCAAAACGGCATCTGTCGCGCTTACTGTGACCCGGCTGCAGGCACCGCAGGCTGTCTCCAAGACAAGCCGCGCACGTGCCTGCCGCTCCCTGGTGCTTCAAGCGATACTGGCTACTGCAACCCCATGTGAGGTTTCGCCTTCAATGCTTCGAACTCTGGTTGCGACCATGATGTTGGGTGGGGGCGCGGTGCATGCTGACTACATGGACCATTTTGCGATGCGAGAAGACGTTGGCCCTCGCAAAGTGCCCTATCTGGGTGATGCGAAACTGGTACTTATCCCCATTGAGGTGGCGGGCTTCCCTCCCCTCGACGTCGCGGTACTTGAGTCATTTTTTTCACCCGAAAACGCGCAAGGCTTTGTGAAGTATTACGAAACCGCATCGCTCGGCCGGTATCGCCCACGCGTGACGGTCGCTCCGAAAGTTCAGTATGAGCGCTGTCCCTTACCCGTCGACAAGTTCCCCGGGTGTCAGGTGCCTCGAGGCGACATCAACGCTTTGACTTCGGGAATGGACATGATCCGCGAAGTGCTGCGGAAAACCGATGAAGCCGGTTTCGATTTTACGGCATTCGACGTGAACGGTCGCAAGGGTCAGCCTGACGGTTGGTTAGACGGGGTGATGCTGCTCATCAACGTGCCCTTTGGGGGCATCGCTTTTCCCTTCGCGTATTTCAACCGCGGAGACAACTTGGCCGGCAGCGTCGACGGCCCGCTCGTGGTTGACGGCAAGAGGGTCGGCCATTTTGCGGTCGCAGGTGACGGCGATCGCTACGTGATGGTGCATGAGTTCGGTCATCTCTTGGGCCTGACGGATCTCTACGATGAGACAGGAAAATACCAAGGCCTCAACCTCTCAGTGATGGGCTCATGGCTTTACGATCCACAGATACCGCTGCCCGACGCTGAGACACGTTTTCGCCTGCGCTGGGGCAACTGGCATCAAGTGCAAGGCAAACAACGCGTCACCATCGAGCCTGCGGAAAACAGTGGCGATGTCTTTCGAGTGGGAACAGGCGATGAGTATTTTTTGATCGAAAATCGGGGCCCAGGTGGAACCTTTGACGGGGCGACACCAGAGCGGGGGCTGGCGGTGTACCACGTGGATCGCACCGTCAAACTGAAGGGAGAAGAAGGGCAGTTCGTTCACCGCATTCTCGACTGCGTCAATTGCGATGCATGGCACCCTTACATTCGATTGCTGCAAGCTGACGGCCTCTTCGAAATCGAACACAACCATTCAGTGGCCCGAGGAGATCTCTTCGTTGACGGCACTTCGCTGCGGCCAGATGCTCTCGAGCAGCCACGCTCACCGTTGAACCCAATGAATTCGAGCAATTTCTATTCAGGGGCGCGTTCAGGTTTTCAGCTTGAAGATGTTCACCTCTTGGCCGATGGCCGCATTGAAGTGACGCTCGAAGGTCCTGAGAGTGGCCAATGTGATGAACAGCTGTGTGCAGAAGGCGAAGGGTGTGCGCCCGTTGACTGCGGCGTTCGCACAGACGTTCCTACGAACAAGGGGTGTGCCGTCGGCGAAGGGCTCCTGCCTCTGCTGGGGCTGCTATTTCTTGAAAAGTGCTTCCGCCGCCGAGAGCAGTGTCTCTTTTGACGGCCCACCTTGGCGTTTCTGGCCCTCACCCAACTGAAAGAAGTCACAAAAATTCGCAGACTCTTTGTCTTCGGGCACTTCGGCAAAAGGCTCTTTGCAGGCTTTGGCGACGGTCTCGTCGTAGTGCCTACAGTGGATGCACGAATGAAGCTCTGCATCGCAAGAGGGGCACGTGTCTCGCCGACCCGTTTGGTTGAACAAGACGTCTAAAGTCGCTCCACACTTTCCACAGCCGACCATGTCCTCGATATAACCAAAAAAAACGTTCTTTTGGAGGTCTGTCCTTGATGCGTCGTTCGTTCGCTCTCGCTGTGCTCTTTTCGTTTGCCGTACCTGCTTTTGCTGCTGAGCCTTTGGGCCTCACTGAAGACGAATTCAAAATGTTTCAGCACTACAAAATCGCGCTGGGAGACGCCCGGGTGCAGGGCATGAAGCCCGAAGCGCGTCTGGCCGCCATCGCCAAAGACAGTGGCGTGAAACCCAAAGCCCTGCAGCAGGCCATTGCCAAAGGTGAAGCGGCGGGTGACGTAAAAGGCAAATGCGAGGCGAATCTCAAAGAGATGTTCGCCAAAGGCGAGCTCGAAGGCCGGGTGGGCAAAATCGAAATCGATACCAGCGCAGCGCACGCGGTGGCTTACGTGCAGTGGTTCAACGAAGAGCCCAAAAACCTGGCCACCGAAGCTTCTTTTGCGGCGGCACGCGCTGCAGAGGGTTGTCCCATCGCGTCGACCATCACTGTTTGGGCCCAAGACAAAGCCGTTCCGAAAACGCGGGTCTTTCAGGCCCTGGTCAGCTCAGCCAGCGCTCGCCGCATCAACGTCGATCGCGTCAAAGACTTTGCCGAAACGCGCTACCTCAAGCTCTTTGAAAAAGTGAAGAGCGTGACCAATGGTGACGATCTCTCAACTGAGAGTGGCACGCCGACGGCGCAGCCCTGATGGCAAAGCGGCCGTATCAGCCCAAAGACTATTTCTTTCGCAAGGCGAAGGAAGAAGGCTTGCGCGCGCGAAGCGCTTTTAAAATCGATGAAATCGCTCGGCGCTTTTCCGTCTTTCGCTCGGGCCAAACAGTGATTGATCTCGGAGCTGCACCCGGCGGTTTCTTGCAGATTATTCTGCAGGAGGTGGGGCCATCGGGGCAGGTGGTGGGTGTCGACTTGGCAGCCATCAAACCTTTAGGAAGACCCAACATCAAAACTGCGGTCATGGACGTTTTGGCAGCCGATTTCCAACCGGCTCTTGAAGCGTTGCACCCAGGTCCCATCGATGTGGTGGTGTCAGATCTCGCTCCGAAAACGACAGGCATCAAAGATGTCGATGAAGCCAGATCGCTGCGCCTTGC
>JAYUVR010000276.1:0-8405 GCA_043753955.1 Archangium sp.
GCCGGGTGCTCGATGAGCGATTCCACCCCACCCAACGATTCAGCACAGGCGAACACTTTGACCGTCTTCAAAAACCGTCTCGCGGCTTCGAGACCACCCTTCATGTCGAAGGTCATCATGCCTCCGAAACCCTTCATCTGCTTCTTCGCAAGCTCATGCTGAGGGTGCGAGGTCAACCCGGGAAAAGTCACCTTGTTCACTTTGGGGTGGCCCACCAAAAAGTCGGCAATTTTGTGCGCATTTTCCGCGTGGCGCTGCATGCGCACGTGCAACGTCTTAACCCCGCGCAGCACCAAAAAAGAATCCATCGGGCCGGGGATGCCGCCTACAGCGTTTTGCAAAAAGTACATCTTGTCAGCGAGCTCTTGATTCGAGGTCGCCACAAAGCCTCCGACGACGTCTGAATGCCCATTGAGATACTTGGTGGTGGAATGGGTGACGAAATCGAAGCCATGTTCCAGGGGACGCTGGAAGTACGGCGTCATGAAGGTGTTGTCGCAGACGCTGATGAGTTTGTGCTTCTTCGCAATTTCCGCCGCGCGAGCGAGATCGACCAGCTTCAACATGGGGTTGGTCGGCGTCTCAACCCACATCATCTTGGTCTTCGGAGTGATGGCCTTTTCGATGTTTTCAGGGTTCGTCATGTCGACGAAAGAAAAGGTCAACCCGTGACGGGTGAACACTTTGTCGAAGAGCCGAAAAGTACCACCGTAGACGTCGTCGCTGCACACCACGTGATCGCCCGCTGACAACAGGTGCATCAACATGTCTGCAGCGGCGCAGCCTGAACCAAAGGCGGCTCCGAATTTGGCGCCTTCTAAAGCGGCGAGGCAACTCTCGAGCGCGCCTCGGGTCGGGTTTTTAGTGCGCGAGTATTCGTACCCCTTGTGCTCGCCCGGCCCGTCTTGCACGTAAGTCGAAGTGAAGTACACCGGAGTCATGATGGCGCCAGTGGTGGGGTCGGGATGCTGGCCTGCATGAATGGCAAGAGTGTCAAAGCGCATGGGGTTCCCTTTTTCCACAGAGCCCAGCGCGGTGAAAGCACAGCGATGCATCAAAAGAACAGATACACCGGTGGCGGCCTCAGCCTTTGGGTGACTTTCCTGTCAGTTCGTCCACCAACAAAGGGGCGTGCTCAACCCTCTTTAAGAGCCACAATAAGTATCGAACGTCAGCAACCACGTTGCGGGCGACATCAGGGTTGTAGCCAAAGTCATTGGCCACGTTTTCCCAGACGCGATCGAAATTCACCCCCACCAAACGCCCTTTCCCATCGATGACGGGGCTTCCTGAGTTGCCGCCGGTGGTGTCGCAATCAGCCAAAAAATCGACAGGCACGGCCTGGTGCGGGTCGGCAGCGAAGGCCTCGCGAATGCGCTGGGGCACATCAAACGGCTCCTCGCCGGTGTGCTTCGCCATCACTCCCGCAAGACTGGTGTGCGGGCTCATCACCACCGCATCGCGAGGCGAATACCCCTTCACCCGGCCAAACGAGACTCGCAGGGTCGAATTGGCATCTGCCGCCACCGGACGACCCGCTTCTGCAATAACTGCTTTTCTCCACATCGGGCGCAGCTCAAGTTCGCGACCCCAAAATGTTTCTCGGCGATCGCGCAAGGCTCGACGTTCAACATCGAGGGCCATCGCAAAATGAAGCAACGCGTCTTTGCGAGCTTGTTGTTGTGCGGGAGTTTCCTCGAACATTAATTTGCGTTGTTCGAGATCAAAAACCTTCGAGTTGGTGGTGAGTTCGACCACCTTCTGAGCAATAGCCGACTCTCCTTTGAGTGAGCCGAAGAGGGCATCAACCGCGGCGCTTCGCTGCTCTGCGGGGAGCGCCAACATTCGCTGCACCCAAGCGGTGAAGAGCCTTTGTTCGACCGCAGGTGCGTAGCGCTTTTGATCACGCTCATTTTGTTCGCGCAGACGGGGGAGATCTCGCTCTTGGTACCCCGGCTCTCGCTCTGCGTCGGCCTTTTGGCCTTCGACAGCTCGTCGCGCCACCAGCAAAGGCCAACGCAAAGAACGGGTTTGCCCCAGCCAATCAAACAGAAAGTCGTGTTCCCAAGTTTTGCCCCGTTCCACTGACAATTTTTCGAGAGCCGCATAGGCCTCAAGAGAAGAAGCAAATGGAGCGTTTCGCTGAGCAAAAGCCTTCACTCTGTCTTCACTCGCGCCTTGTTTCTCGACGATTTGGCCCCGTTGTAACCCGGCCAATTGACCTTCGGCATTCTTCCGCACATTGAGGAGCCCGCGGTGTCCGTCGGCCGTGGCAATGACCACGTCGGGCGACTTGCCCCGCTCTTCTTCCATCACCTGCAGCCACTGCGTCGTCAGGGCCAGCACGCCCGGGTAGAAGCGCTTTTGTTTCTCGGCCACTTCAAGCGCCAACAATTCTCGAAAGCTGTTTCCCGGGTAACCCAGCACCGCCACGGCCTGGTTTTCTTTCACGCCATCTAAAGAGAGCGGAAAGAAGTACTTGGGGTTGTAGGGCTTCCCGTCGACGTACACGCGCACCAGTGCAAAATCACCTGAGTGACGAGGCCACATCCAATTGTCGATTTCCCCTCCGAAGTTACCGACGGCTTCGGGCGGTGCGTACACCAATCGCACGTCGGTCAATTCGGTAAATTCGGTCAGGGTGAAGAAGAGGCCACCTCCGAAAGTGGCAAATCGGCAGCGTGTTCCTTTGAGCTGCTCACACTCAGCCACCAATTTTTTTTCGGTACTCTCAACGGCTTTAAAACGCGCGTGGTCATCAGCCTGCGCAGGCACGGCCGCAAGCACTTCTTTGGTGACATCGCGAAAACGCTGAGGCACCTGAATGCGGTAGGCCTTGGCGGGTTTTTCATCGACACGTTGCTTCGCCAGGAAGCCGTCTTTGACCAAGTTGCGCTCGGGCGTCGAATGTTCCTGCAAAATGCTCACGATGCAGTGGTGGTTGGTGATGAGAAGCCCTTGAGCAGAAACGAAACTGCCTGAGCAGCCCGGCAGCTGAACGGCGTTTCCTAGTAAACCGCCTTGCGTTTTTTCGTCCCACAGCGCGCGCAAAGGCAACTCGAAGCCTTGGTTTTTGACCCAACGAGGGCCCTGTTCAAGCACCTGCTGAGGAGTCCACTTCCCTTCAGCGGCGAAAACGGTTCCAACACACAGCGACATGACGAACATCGAAAAACGAAGCATGAGTGCCAGATAGCCCATCCTAAGGCACCTTGTGTCTGAGTTCGAAACTCAGCAAACCCATTCCTCATGCTTCTAACGGGTGAGCTCAATGCGACTTTCCGTTGGCAAGTTCTACAAGGGTAATGTCCCTCTCCAGGGGACGATGGTAAGCGCACGCGCACTCCATCGGCTCGGAAATTCTTAGTTAACCTACTGAGATAAAAGAGCATTTTCCAGGCATGAGGCTTGCGATGCGATGCTTCATGGCGTCCACTCAGACTCAAAACTTTAACTTCGCGGTCGTCAGTTTTGTTTTGATTGGTTTGCTGCAATTGCAACCTTCTCATGCTTGGGCGGCCATTCCTGAAGCGGCGAAGAACGACCCTCTTTACGCGAAAGGCTACCTAGTCGTTACCCATTACGCGGGTGTGCACAACGATGGAACCAACGCCACTTCAACAACCGCGGGAATCAACCAGGCTCTCCTTGACGCATACAACCAAGACGTACCCGGCGGGAGTTTGGTGGCCTATTTTCCGCCGGGCACTTACCTTGTCAATGACACGCTAAAAGCGTTTACCCAGACAGCAAGCGACCCGCTTGGGCCCAGTCCAGACTGGGCAACGCCAAGAAATCACCTGGCCATGATGGGTTCGACAATCGGACCGAGCCGACCACTCATCAAACTCACCAGCGGCGCGACTGGTTTTGGAAACGCTGCTGCCCCCAAATATCTGTTGGAATTTAGAAACAACAGCATCACGCCCCCATTCATTTCAGACCCCGCCACGGGTTATCACCAAATGCTTCGAGGAATTGATTTGGATTGCACTGGAAATGCGGGTGCCATTGGTTTGTTTTTTAGTCAGGCGCAAGACAGCTCTATCGAAAACGTTAAGGTACGCGCCACAGGCTCGGTAGCCGGTATTCGAGGTTTACCTGCTCGAGGGTGGGGGGCCATCAATATCGAAATCGAAGGCGGCAAATATGGCATTGATACGGCCGACACCACAAATGCAGGCAGCGTACTGGCAGGAATAACTCTCAAGAATCAAACAGTCAGCGCCATACGCCACGACGGCTTTGTTCCGTTGGTAGTGGTTGGCTTCAACATTGTCACCCCCAATGGCTCAACTCAACCAGCGCTCACCATTGAAGAAAGCGGGTCTTCCAACGCTGCCGGCATACAGCTGATTGATGGCACCATTACGTTGGGCGGAGTGCCGACGGTTGCGGCAATCGACAACAGAGCCGGAAAAAACTTCTACGCACGCAACGTCTACGTGACCGGTGCTACCAAATTGGTGAAGAGCGCGGCTCTCGCCACTGTCACCGAAACAGGGCAATGGGTACACATCGCCGAGTACAGCTATTGCGATCAGTCGCCCGCAGACAGCGCCGGAAAACAGTCTTATGACTTAATTGACGGACTGAAGACCAAGACACCTGCTCCGCGCAACAATGGGGAAGTGGTGTCTGTGTTGGCCAGCACCACCTCAGCGCCTCCGACTGATTTGGCCAGTCGGCATACCTGGGCTTCACTTCCTTCGGTGGACGATGCTGACGTTTACGACCCTGTGGCTGAGGGCGTCATTACGCTCAATGAAGGCAATGCCAATGTGTCAGCCACTGCCCTTCAAGCGATTATCGACAACCCGGCGCACAAGAAAATTTTTCTTCGCAAGGGCATTTACCATCTCGATGGCACCCTTGTTCTCAGAAAAGACACCGTCTTGTTTGGCGCAGCTCGGTTTCTTTCGCGAATCGAAGTGAATGGAAACACGTGGAGCCCCACCAGCGAAACACCGATGATACGCACGGTCGATGACGCAAACGCAACAACCACGCTTTCAGATGTGACCATCGGCGTTGATGCCACCAAGTTGGCCAATGACTGGTTTGTCGCCCTTGATTGGCAAGCGGGACGAAACTCTTTAGTTTACATGGGTCAGATTTATCGAGAGCCCGCAGCAACCATACCGATCAACCGGTTTGAGACCCAGCCTCACAGCCTCATCAAGATTCGAAATTCAGGTGGTGGGCGATGGTATTTCGCTGGCTCTAGAAAAACTTTTACCTCAGACCACAACGCGTTTCGCATTCTCAAAGTAACCGGCACTACAGAACCACTTTGGTTCTATGGCCTCAATCTTGAGCATCCATCCGGGTGTGAGGCGTATGGGGAAATTTCGAATGCTCAAAACATTCGCATCTACGGCATGAAGTCGGAATTTAGTGGCAGTGCTGCCTTCGAAGACAAATCAGTCTTGATGAAGTACACCAATGTCTCAAATCTGGCTCAGTTTGGTTCGGGAGCGCTCCGCAATGCAGTTCAGAATCGCGGAGCCATCGAGTTTTTAGGTGTGAACACCAACCGGGTTCTGGCCACCCTGATTGCGCCCCAAGTCGACAATGGCACGGCGACTGGCGATACCTTGAGGGAAAATAGAGGTACCGTTTGGGGTGTTGAATATCCACACGTCGTGGCCTTGTACAAAAGAGGCGAAATTACCCAAGCTGATGAAGCAGCGATGACGCATTCCAATGGGAATGGGGGCGACAACACCGGAGGTGGCAACGACAACACTGGAGGTGGCAACAACAACACTGGAGGTGGCAGTGGCAACACTGGAGGTGGACACGAAGAAGCCGGTGACGATTTGAGAGCCACGAAACCAATTGTTGGATCTGGATGTGCAACTGCACCCGATGTCCTTCCGCTTCTGATTGGATTGAGCATGCTGCGGTTACGGCGAAGCGGGCGAGGCAGGTTTGTACGGGGGTAACTCTTTCGAGCTCCACTTCACCTTGAGAGCTATGACGAACATCACAAGACGAAGCATGGGTGCCAACTAGCGCATCCTGTGGCACGAAGGGCCCTGTGTCTGAGTTCGAAAATCGATTGCGAAAGAACGCGAAGCAACGCTTCAAATGGGCAGAGCGTGAAAAGGTCACTGCTTTTCGTCTTTATGATCTCGACATGCCCGAGTGGCCTTACGCAGTCGACTGGTACCAAGGCCATGCCCACGTGATGGAATACCCGCGGCGGAAACAGCTGCGCGATGGCTCGCTTGAAGAAGCGCGCGGTCAGCTACAGCATTCCATTGAAGCTGCGCTCAATCTTCCGCCAGCGCAGATTTTCATCAAGAGTCATGAACGGAAACCCGGTGAACATGGCCAATATGAGCGCCTCGCTCAACAAGCCGTAGTGGTGAATGTCATCGAGCATGGCCTTACTTTCGAATGCAACCTGTCTGACTATCTCGATACGGGGTTATTTCTCGACCACCGAGTTACGCGGGCTCAGGTGCGCACTGAGGCGAAAGGCATTCGTTTCTTAAACCTCTTTGCCTATACGGGTTCTTTCACCGTCCACGCTTTGGCTGGTGGAGCTGCAGAAACAACCACCATCGACTTGTCCAACACCTATTGTGAATGGGCCGAGCGGAATCTGCGCCTCAATGGTTTTGAAACCAGTCGACAACACCAAGTGCTCCGTACCGACGTATTGGGTTGGCTGGAAGCGGCGAGGGGTGAATTCGATTTGATTGTGGTCGACCCTCCGAGTTTTTCTTCGTCAAAAAAGATGGGCCGACGCTTTGAAGTTCAACGAGATCACCACTGGTTGATTGAACGAGCTCGCTCACTGCTTTCGCCGCAAGGGGTTTTGTACTTCTCGACCAACTTCCTCGGTTTCGAACTCGATGCGCGACTCAAGGGCGCCGAGAGCTTGAGTTCGCTCCCTGAAGACTTTCGAAGAGCAGTACATCGGGCTTGGCGGTTTTTTCCAAAGACATGACCAAGGGGTGCGCCTATGGGTTCAAACCCAGCTCAGCCCGAATTTCGGCGAAACCCACCTGCTCATCGGCAGGGAGGCGGCTCTCCTGGTTTTCCATGTCTTTGAGCAGCAGATCGAGTTTGGCACGCGAAGCGGGTTTCGCAGTCGCAGCGCGGGGTGTGAGGCCGCCCAACGCTGGGATTTCTTCGTCAACCCACCGGCGCATGTGCTCTTTTTTGTATTCGCGCAGCATGGCCTTCAATTCGGGCGGCTGTTCTCTCTTAGCCGGTGCGGGGCGACTCTTTGCCAAAGCCATCATCGATTCCAGGTCGGCGTGATCTCGTAAGCGATAGTGAACGAGCCCGCCGAGCCCTGCTTCAACCCGCCGCCGAAGGGTATCGGCCCGCTCCACCGAGTTGGTCTCGATCTTCAATCGACCCTTATTGAGCAAGGCCGTGCCAATGAGCGTGTTCTCCCAAGCTTTGATCTTCGCGTTGCCCTGCTTGGTGAATGTGACCTGCACTTCGCCCCCTTCATCAATCGCCTCTTGAGCCCCGTCGATTTTCTGGAGTGCCTCGACGACGGCCGCCTGCTTCGCGAGGTCGAAGTCGAAATGGTCAGTCGTCATGAGAAGCGGGTCGCCGTCGGTATTGGCGAGCTGCGGGAAGGCCTGGGGTTGGTCTAACTCGTTTAAGGCGAGGTGCCACAGGTCGATCAGCTCAAAGTGGACCTCTATGTCGCGCAGCTTTTCGGGGGCCACCGCTCGCGTTCGCACGCCGCAGATCCGGCGCGCTTCGCGCACGACGTAGTCGGCCTCCATCGGGGGCATGATGCGTGGGTGCATGCCGCAGAAAACAAAGATGCCTCCATGGTCCACCACCCGCCCCAACACGCAGTCTCGCGGCTTGAGCGCCTGCGAACCCTTGACTTCGTGAACGAACCGCTCGGTGTGGCTGAGTAGGTCTTTCACCGCGATGCCCGTGCCCAGTTCGACGTTCTGCACTTCCCAGACGGAAAGCCACGCCCTGTCCTGGGCGTCGAGCCATGCTCGCACCTCTTCAGACAGGCGGTGGCCGCGCTCTTCTCGGTAGAGCTGGGCCACCGTCTTCCCGTCGTTGTCGTAGTGGTACACTGCCCAGGGCTCGAGGAGCTGGAGCTCGTAGTCGCTCTCTTCGTGCTCGTCGAAGTACGCCGCAGACACCCCGGTCAGCCAGTCATGCCCGAGTCGCTTCACCGCAAAGCGCAACATCTCGTCGACGACCTGCTGATCCATCTTGTGAAGAGATTGGGCCTTCCGTACCTCAACGGGGAGCGCGACAACGGAGCTTCCCCCGTCACAGCACTTCTTAAACTTCTTCCCGCTGCCGCACGGGCACAGCGTATTTCTACCGATGGCCATCGAATGCCTCACTGGCTATGTAGGGTGAACGCTACCGCCGCCGCAGGAGCCGGTCGATGAGCGCGA
>JAYUVR010000277.1:0-7882 GCA_043753955.1 Archangium sp.
GGGGCGGCGTCGGGTCGTGGCCAGTGTCTGCGCCATACTCGATGGCGCCCTGTTGCTCGCCGTGGTGTTCGCACCGCCGGTGTGGTTGGTTTTGGCGCTGCGCTTCGTACAAGGCGCGGTCTACATCGCCGCGGTCTCGATTCTGATGGGGACCATGCGACGTCAGGCCCACGGCTCGGCGGCGATGGGTTTGGTCGGAGCGGCAGTCGTATTGTCGATATTGGTCGGCATTCCTCTGGGCGCTATTTTGGGCAAGAGCAGCCCATCACTCCCGTTGGTGGTGGGAGGAATCGTGGGCGTGTTGACGGGTCTGGTCGCCTTGCAAGTGTTGCCCCGCAGCACTGATGCGCACGTGTCGAAAATCACCTTCCGTCGCTTGTTTCTCGAAGCACCTGGGTTGCGCGGCCCTACCATCGTGGTTGCGATTGAGCGCTTCGCCGTCGGGGCTTTCATCGTGCCGCTTCAGCTTTATGGGCACCATGTGTTGGGCGTGCCTGATTCGCGGGTCAACAGTTGGTTTTCTTCATTCTTGATGATTTTTGCAGTGGCCACCTGGCCGATGAGCAAGCTGGGAGACCGTATCTCGCGATGGAAACTCATCGGCGGAGGGGCAACGGCCTACGCACTGTCTTACATCGTCTTGGGGTTAGTGCCCGTCGACGCCATCATCGCGGTATTGGCAATAGGTGGTTTGGCCTCAGCGGCCATTTACGGGCCAAGCCTAGGCTTGGCGGTGAAGTCTGTGCCTGACACCGCCCGCGCCTCGGCCATGGCGGTGCTCAATGCAGCGGGCACGTTGGGTATGTTCTTGGGGTCTTCTCTGGCTGGAACGCTTTCAAGCCTGATGATTTCAGCTCAAGTCGATCGCGGCACCACTTACACCACTGTATTCATCATCGCCGGCGCGGCCCAGTTCATCAGCGTGGTGGTGGCCCTGAAGGCCGTCCACGCTGATGAAGGTGATGCGCTAAAAGGGAGTCACCTTATTTGAAATGCCATTGCCGCCGGGGCTGACTGGAGATGCGCCGCCGGCGCCCGCGTTGCCGAAGGTGATGCTGGTGCTAATTTCAGTCCAGCTCGAGGCCGCATTCTTCACCACGCCTATAGAAGCGCCACCCGCACCGCCGCCTCCAGCTCCACCGGTTCCTCCGTTGCCTCCCCGGCCCCCTTTGCCTCCGCTGGTCGCGTTGCTTTGATTGTGGGGCTCGTCTGAATCACCGCCTGATGCGCCCGCGCCGGCGAGGCCTGCGGCGCCGCCCGCACCACCCGCTCCACCTTTCCCAGAGAGGATAGAACTCTTGGTGGCAGTGACTTTTGAGTCGACCAGGTAGAGGCCAATCGAAGCTCCGCCTCCAGTGCCTCCTCTTCCACCCGTGCCACCGCAACCGCCACCGCCGCCTCCGCCGCCTGCTGAACCGTAGCCTTGGCACTTGGGCCCGAAGGCGCCGAACATGGGCACCCAACCGCCTACGCCGCCACCGCCGCCACCACCGCCACGGCCTGGAGCTCCATCAGTGCCCTGTGTGCCGGCACCGGGTGCGAAGCCCGTCAGCGTAAAAGCGCCTGCAGCCGAGCCCGTGCCATTGTTGCCATTGCTCCCGACGATGCCGTTCTCTCCGAATTGGGGTCGCCCTGCGGGTGTCGTCTTGGGAGCGGGGCTGCCTGCGACTCCGATGCCCGCCGCGCCAGAGCCCAGCGGTGCTGCAAGACCGTTGTCCCCGTTGTCTGCGAGGTCTTCGATGTCTGAATCGAGTGCAACCTGCTTTGACGGTTGACCGCCCGCTCCTCCAGGGAAGCCACAAGCAGAAAGGCCACCGGTGCCTCCATAGGGTCGATTTCCCTCGCAACCGGTGTCTTTGACGAAGTTGTAAACGATGCCACAGGTGTTGCTGCTGCGGGTGTCTTGGACACAGCCGCGAACGCCGTCTGCACCTGGCTCACCTGGTATGCCGCTGGTGCCGGCTGCGCCGTCGACACCTGCCACTGCATCACCCGCGCGGATGATTACACTTTCCAATCTGACTGCGTCTGCTGAGCGCACCGCCGCCCCGTAGGCCGAAGGCACTGCGAGCGTTCCGTCTGAGCCTTCGAAACGAATGGCCTGCAGCAATACGTTGTCAGCGCCTTCGACAAAGAGGGCTGGGTTTCCACCGACGATTTTGACTTGGTTGGTCAACAGCGCACGCTTCCAGTGGGTAGGCTCATAAGCGCCTGCGATGTTGATGTCAGAGAGCGTGATGAGCAACGGGCCGGGGTAGGTGCCTTTGGCCAGGTAGATATCGCGTTTACCCGTGGTGGTCAGAGAAGAGAGCGCCGCGGCGATGGTCTTCATGGGCGCCTGGCGCGTGCCCACATTCGCATCATCACCGGTGGGCGTGACGAAGAGGCCATTGTTGATTTCACCGTCGATGCCGTCGCAATTGGCATCGGTGAAGTCGAGGTCAGGAATGTCGGTGTTCGAAGTGAATGTGCACGCGTATTCGCAGCCGTCGACAGGGTCCATATTCAAGTCGACGTAGCCCGGCGCGCAGACGAAGTTACAGGTCGAGTTGACGCAGCTGGGGGTGCTGCCGGGTCGAGTGCACGCGTTGCCGCAAGCGCCACAGTTGGCCGCATCATTGGTGAGGTTGATTTCGCAACCGTCGGGGTCGAGGTGGTTGCAATTGTCAAAGCCGGTATTGCAAGTGCCCACTCGGCACGTGCCCCCAGTGCAGACCGGTGAGGCGTTGGACAGCGCGCACGTATTGCCGCAGCTTCCACAATTTTGCACGCTGGTCATGGTGTCAAAGGTGTTGTCGACGGTGCCATCGCAGTCGTCATCGAGGCTGTTGCACACTTCAGTGGTGGGAAGGCCGGGAACGCAGCTGGCGATGCCTCCATCGATACAGGTGTCGCTGGTGCGAGCGCAGGCGCCCACACCACAGGTGCTTGGCATTTGACCTTCGTCAATGGTGCCGTCGCAGTCGTCATCGATGCCGTTGCACGTTTCAGCGACGGGCGCGTGGGCGTCACACACCACGGCGTTGGAAACCAAGTCGCACTGTTTTGTCCCGCTGCAGGTGCCGAGCTCGTTGGTCGTTTCACACGCTTGTTGAAAATCGCCTCGGGCGAGGCAAGCGCAGCTGGCGTTGATGGGTATGCACTGTTGAACCTTGGGGAGACCGTCAATGCCTTGCGCGTTGAGACAGCGGTACCCGGTGGGGCAGTATTGGTCGAAGGCACAATCACGCCCACACACTTTTTCGCCGTTGACCGCGAGACACTTGTCAGAAGGGTAAGGGCAATCGACGTCGGCGGCGCAGGGTTGACAGAGCTTGCGTTGATCAGGCTGACACGAGAAACGGTTCGGCGTCAGCTGCACGCAGACTTCTGTGGTGAAGCAATCGTTGGAACACTTTCGCACGCACACCGGTGAGAAACCCGGAGCGGCGTCGCACAAGCCTGTTTCGCAGCGGTCATCGTTTTCGCACGCCTCGCCTTCCTTCAACAGCGTAGGCACAGCGGGCTGTCGAGCGCAGTTCGCGCAGCTCGTGGCAAATGCCGAGAGAAGAATCAGAAGACCAAAGGTTTGGCGCATGGGCGCGCCCAATGGCAGGTGATGACCCGACTTACAAACTGAATAAATGTACAGTCATTAGTTTTGGGAAGGTCCACTCACCTTTTGAAGCGATCTTTTAAAAGACATCGAGACGCTGATGTGGCTATTTGCGTGCCGCTATTCGAGCGCCTACTGGAGCCGCAATCTCAAATGAAAATCCACGAATATCAAGGCAAGCAGATCTTCAAGAAGTATGGCGTACCCGTGCCCCGCGGCATCGTGGCCAAGACTCCGGAAGAAGCCGAGAAGGCTGCTACCGAGTTGGGGACAAAGGTGACCGTGGTCAAAGCCCAAGTGCACGCTGGAGGCAGAGGAAAGGCGGGCGGCGTCAAGCTTGCCAAATCGCCTGCTGAAGCCAAAGAGCTGGCCTCGAAAATCTTGGGCATGATGCTCAAGTCGCCTCAGACTGGGCCTCAAGGGCAGCTGGTGCAGACGCTCTACATTGAAGAAGGCCTCGATATTGAGAAGGAATATTACCTCGGAGTGACGCTCGATCGCGCCACGGCGCGCATCACCTTCATGGCGTCAACCGAGGGCGGGGTTGAGATTGAAGAAGTGGCCGAAAAGCACCCTGAAAAAATTCTTCGTGAAGCGGTCGACCCGGCGGTGGGTTTTCAACCGTACCAAGGCAGAAAGCTGGCGTTTGGCTTGGGCCTTACCGGTGATTCGGTCGGGAAGTTCGTCAAGTTCTGTGCGTCGCTGTACCAGGCGTACTTAGAAACCGACGCCGCCCTGGCGGAAATTAACCCGCTAGTGAAGCTCAAAAATGGCGACATCGTCGCGCTCGATTCGAAGATGACGTTTGATGACAACGGCCTATTTCGGCACCCCGACATCGTCAAGATGCGAGACATTGCAGAAGAAGACCCTCGCGAGGCTGAAGCCAAAGAGCACGACCTGGCGTACATCGCGCTCGAAGGCAACATCGGTTGTTTGGTGAACGGCGCTGGTTTGGCGATGGCGACGATGGACACCATCAAGCTGGTGGGAGGTCAACCCGCGAACTTTCTCGACGTGGGCGGCGGCGCTTCGAAAGAGAAAGTCACGCAGGCTTTTAAACTGATTCTCGCAGACCCTTCGGTCAAAGCCGTGCTGGTGAACATCTTTGGCGGCATCATGAAGTGTGACGTGATTGCAGAAGGTGTGGTCGCCGCGGCGCGAGAAGTGAATCTCAACGTTCCTTTGGTGGTGCGTCTCGAAGGCACCAACGTCGAATTGGGCAAAGACATTCTCAAGAAGTCAGGTCTTGCCATCACCCCTGCAGACAACTTGCGTCAGGCAGCCGAAAAGGCCGTCGCGGCGTTGAAGGCCTGATTTTTCAATGGAGATCAAAGCATCATGAGCATTCTCATCGGAAAAGACACTCGAGTAGTGGTTCAAGGCATCACGGGCGCGGCGGGCTCTTTTCACGCCAAGCAGTGCCTTGAGTACGGCACCCAAATCGTGGCCGGCGTGACCCCGGGGAAAGGGGGCCAACTGTTCGAAGGCAAAGTGCCTATTTTTAACACCGTCGCTGAAGCGGTGAAGCAGGCTGGGGCGAACACCTCAGTCATCTTCGTGCCTCCACCTTTTGCTGCCGATTCGATTCTCGAAGCGGTTGACGCGAACATTGGAGTGGCCATCGCCATCACTGAAGGCATTCCCGTCAATGACATGGTGAAGGTGAAGCGGGTGCTGCAAGACTCGAAGACGCGCTTGGTGGGCCCCAATTGCCCGGGCGTGATTACGCCGGGCGCGAAATGCAAAATCGGCATCATGCCCGGTCACATTCACCGGCCGGGTCGCATTGGGGTGGTTTCGAAATCGGGCACGCTGACCTATGAGGCCGTATTTCAAATCACCAACTTAGGTCTCGGCCAATCGACGGCCGTGGGCATTGGTGGAGACCCAGTGCACGGCACAAATTTCATCGATGTGCTCGAACTCTTCAACAACGACCCCGAGACCGATGCGGTGATCATGATTGGCGAAATCGGTGGCAGTGCTGAAGAAGAAGCGGCTGCTTGGGTGAAGAAGAATATGAAGAAGCCGATGGCCGGTTTTATCGCTGGCGTGTCAGCGCCTCCGGGCAAGCGCATGGGTCACGCGGGGGCCATCATCTCGGGCGGCAAGGGTACGGCCGCTGAAAAAATCAAAGCCATGACTGCTGCGGGCATTGTGATGGCAGCCTCGCCGGCAGAATTGGGCACGACTTTGGTTGAAGCCGCCAAACGAGCGAATCTGAAGTTGAGTTAAAACGTTTTCGCCTCTTCCCTCGAGCAACAAGAGGGAAGAGGCGATGACCCCAACGGGATTCGAACCCGTGTTATCGGCTTGAAAGGCCAACGTCCTGACCGCTAGACGATGGGGCCGTTTATACGCTTCATCAACTACCACTGTTACTGCAGTGAGTCGCGGGGGATTTGAACCCCCGACCCTCGGCTTAAAAGGCCGGTGCTCTACCAACTGAGCTAGCGACTCTCAACTATTCTCATTTGTTCTTTTGCTTGTCGGCCTCCACCGTCACTTGCACCGACGCGCGGGCACCGTCTACCTGAACGTTGACCAAGGTGGTACCGGGATCGAGCGGAAGAATGGCCCCGCCCCCCACAATTTGTACGATTTTTTTGTCCGCGGAGCTCAAGGCGACCGCCCGGCCAGTAATTTCCTTGCCGTTGTTGCGAAACGCCTTGACCGAGACCTTGGCCGAATCGTCGCCTTCTTTGAGGGTGAGCTCTTTGGGCATGACTTCGACGCGGGCCACATAGACGACTTTGACGGTGGCTCGGGCTTCGACATCACCCACTCGAGCGATGACTTCAGTTTCGCCATCACCCACGGGGGTAAGGAGCCCGCGGGCATCAACTTTGGCCACCTCAGGGTCTTTCACCGACCAGTTGACTCTCGCTTTGACGGCACGAGTGCCATTGCGGGCCATGCATTTGGCTTCAAGCCACGTTTGGTTGTTCGACTGCTTGAACGTCACTTCAGCGGGGCTCAATTCGATGTAGTCGATTCGCTCGCAGGCGCAGAGCAGCATCAAGCTCAGGAAGGCGAGGGTTCGCATGGCGGTTGGCCGCATAGCACGACTTGGGCGGCATGCTAGAGCTCGCTTTTATGATCTCGACCTCCGGCCAAGCCGACGAGCCATCGCTCGAACTCCATGAAGAGCCTGAAGAGGAAGAAGTTCAAAGCCGCGGCACGCTGTACATCACCCGGGCGGGGGCTGAAAAACTGCGTGCGGAGCTCAAATACCTCTTAACTGTAGAGCGCCCCAAGGTGACTGCAGAGGTGTCTTTTGCCGCTTCTTTAGGAGATCGCTCTGAGAATGCGGAATACATCTACGGGAAAAAGCGGCTGCGCGAAATTGATAGGCGCCTTCGTTTTCTCGACAAGCGGCTTGAGAAACTAACCGTGGTTGACCCCAGCGCACAGAAGGGGAATGCGCAGGTTTTCTTCGGGGCCACAGTCATTCTCAAAAATGAAGAGGACGAAACGCAGACCCGCTATCAATTGGTTGGGCCCGACGAGACAGACTTAAAGACGGGCAAGATCTCTGTCGATTCTCCAGTAGGCCGGGCGCTCTTGGGCAAGAAAAAAGATGACACCGTGACGGTCAACCGACCCAAGGGAGAGGTCGACTTCACCATCATGGCCATCAAATACGTGTGAAGAAGAGCCGGGCCGCGTGCTTTACTGTTGCTGGAGTAGGTACTTGGCCGTTCACCACACCCACAGGGGCACTTTTTGGCGCGAAAGAACTTCGTTCTCGACACCAACGTCCTGCTTCATGACCCGCGGTCGATCTACAGCTTCGACGACAACACCGTGGTCGTCCCTATCTATGTCATTGAAGAGCTCGACATGTTCAAGAAAGACATGTCGGAATTGGGCCGCAATGCGCGGCAAGTCGCGCGCTATCTCGATGCGCACCGCGCAGAGGGCACGCTCGCGGAAGGCGTTCCTCTTCCCAATGGAGGCATTCTCAAAGTTTCGTTCGTTGAGCACGATTTGCCCAAGTCGATGGCCGACGGCCAATTGATGGACAACCGCATTCTCGCTGTGGGTATCGAGACTCGGCTCAGAGATCCCGCGAACCAGACGGTGTTCATCACCAAAGACACCAACCTTCGCATTCGGGCCGACGCATTGGGGTTGATCGCTGAAGACTTTGAACCGGAACGAGTCGAAATCAGCGACCTCTACACGGGCATCAGCGAGCGGCTGGTATCTGCGGAATTGATAAATCAGCTTTATAAGCCGGGGGCCCAGGTGCTCGTGCCTGACCTCGAAAAGTTGGTGCCC
>JAYUVR010000278.1:0-18589 GCA_043753955.1 Archangium sp.
AGCACGTCGTTCACCGACGGGAAACGCTTGATCTCGTTGCGCGCGATGCGCCACGCCTGCTGCACGATCCAGGACAAGCTCCGATCCTGGCGGTTGGCCTCATCCTGAATCTCTTTGAGCATTTCCTCGGGGAAGTAGAGCGATTGTTTGCGCTTATCGGTGCCTGACATGTTTGGGGACGTCTCCGCGGCAAAGGGAAGGAAACCGAGACGAGTTATCCGACACTCGGCACCAGGAATCAATCATTTCCCAAGAGGTACCCGCAGGTACTGACCTCAGGTAGAAGCCAAAAGGCCCATGCGTGCCCTCTTTGTCGTCGCATTTTTGCTCGGAACAAGTGCCTGCCAATGCAAACCGGCAGTCGAAAAAATTGCGCCTTCTTTAAATGTCAGCCCCGCCGGTCTCGATTTCGGCCAAGTGAAGGTCGACGGCTCAAAACAAGCGGCTTTACGGCTTGAGTCCCAAACTCGGACAGCTGTTGTTATTTCTTCATTGACGTTGGAAGGAGAAAGCGCCAGCGCTTTTCGGGTCGAGACTTTTCCAGAGCACATCGATTCTTTGAGCAGCGTTTCAATCAACATCATTTTTTCGCCCAAGGCACTCGCTCTAAATACGGCAAGCCTGGTCATTCGCAGCGATGACCCTACGCACGGGCTGATTCGAGTTGCCTTGGCCGGAGAAGGTGTTGAGCCCCAGATTGAAGTGACCCTCGATTGCCTTCCTTCGCGCGGCTGCCACGACGAAGTGAGGGTCGAACCTTTGACCATCGATTTTGGGTCGAACCCCTTGGTGACCGGCACGCCTGTCGACCCCACCACTTTGCCACGGGTCAACGTGGTGAACAGTGGCCCCGTAGCGCTTCACGTCATACAGATCGAGTTTCGTGGTTCTGACGCCTCGGCTTTCAGTATCGCGGGGAATCTGGCTCTTCCTCCCGAGGGAATGCTGTTAGACGCTTCGACCGGTTTCAATTTCCCAGTGCGCTTTGTGCCCCTCAGTGAGCAGCAATCGAGCTACTCGGCGCTGTTGAACATCACCTCTGATGACCCTGCTCAGCCCAGCATCACCATTGAACTTAAAGGAACGCTCAAACCCAATCTGCCCCCGCTGGTATGTGCGAATTTGATTCGAGTCGTCCCTGCACTGACGTTCGAGACGCCTCGAGAATATGGCTCTACCGCGCAGTGGGCTTCGTTGTTGGTTCCTCCCGTCGACGGCTATGACTTTACTCAGACGCGTGACGTGCGGCCCAACGAGTTGGTGGTTTTTTCCGCCCACGCTGACGCAGCCGATGCCGCGGTGTGCTCGACGGACCCCGAAGACAGCAGAACAGGGCTGACTTACCAATGGACACTCCATTCTGTTCCTGAGGGTTCTCCCTTCGTGGCGGTGAGTGGGGCGAATACTGCGCAGGCTCAGCTTCGCCCCATTGCCACTGGCGAATACGTGATGGAACTGACGGTGACAGACTCAGGCATGAGCTCGGTCAGTGCACGGTTGCGCTTCGTGGTCGCCGTCAAACAAGATCTGGTTGTTCAACTCCAATGGGCAGGCTTTTCAGGAATTGATCTCGACCTTCATTTGATTCGTCCCTCGGTGAGCAGTTCTCCTGACCCCTTCGAAGGTGCGTTTGATTTCTTTTCTGCGGGGCTGGGAAAAACGTCGGGAGATCTCAACGGATATTCGTGGCGAGCGCGCCAAAACAATACGGCGAGCGGCTTTGACTTTGATTGGGGCGAGGCGGGATCTGCCGATGACCCCGTGCTCAACCTCGACGATCGCGGCGACGGTGCATTGATCGAAAATGTGTCGCTCAATTTTCCTGAGCATGATCCCGAGTGCACCAGCGCGTCGTGCACCTATCGGGTGATGGTGCACTATTTCAACGACGCTCGTACTCCTGCGAACGCACTCGCATGCACCGTAGGAGGAAGCCCGGAATGTGGTGACGGCTCTCTTTGTGACTGTGCTCCGGAATATCGGTGCGTGGCCCAGGCCGCTGACGTCGGCGTTCCGCCTCAGGGCTCAGGCAAGTGTTACCTGGCTCCCAAACCGGTGGTGCGCATATTCGTGCGAGGGAGCCCTGTCGCTCTTGCCGTCATTCCGCTGGAGAACGATGAAGTGCATCTGGGAGCACCGTGTCAGTTGTGGCATGTCGCCGACATCGATTGGCCCAGCGTGAGGACGTTGCTCGATGGTGGCACGCCAGTGCCAGTGGTCAACGTAGTGGGTGCTGATTCGCAGGGGAAAGTGACACACCTTTCGGTGGCGCGCTTCGGGCGACGGCAAGCGGGTGGCAGTCTTCAGTGTTCACCTGATTCAAACCGAGGCGCCCTCGACTGGTACTCGCGACAACCGTAAAAAAAGGGCGCTCCCATTTAAGAAAGGAGCGCCCAGAAAGAAGGATAGGTCGGCGAACCGACCCACCCCGTGAACCCTGAGGGGGAGGGGGGGACCTCAGGGTCCAACTTTGTGAAAGGGAAGAGCTGTCTTACAAACGTGGCCCTCCGACCTACATTCCTCTAGATCTCCCGCCCGCTGCGCATAATAAGCCCCCATTGACAAGCAAGCAACCGGCGGGCCGTAGGCGCGAGAGAGGAGGTCAGATGGGCAATATAAAGTTAATTCAAGCCTTTGAAGAGTCACTCGGGCGTTCGTTCCACAGGCTTGTGTCCCCAGGAAGGGGGGTCTTACTCGCCATATCGGGTGGCCCTGACAGCATGGCTCTCTTGGCAGCAACAGCGCGCTTAGGCCACCGATTGGGGTTGGCTCTTGAAGCTGCGACCGTCGACCACAGCCTTCGGCCTGAATCGATGGCTGAGAACACCCTCGTTTCTTCGCTGGCTACTTCTTTAGGTGTTCCCCATCGGCGATTGGCAGCGCCAGTCGAAGCGGGAGCAGGGATAGAGGAAAGAGCGAGAAATGCTCGGTACGCCGCGCTGGAAATCTTACGGAAAGAGAAGAAGCTCGACGTGGTAGTCACCGCGCACACCGCGAACGATCAAGCAGAAACGTTACTGATGCGATTGGCCCGGGGTACTTCTTTGGCAGGCGCCGCCGCCATTCATGAAGCCAGGGCAGATCGAATTGTTCGGCCGATGCTCTTCGCCACGCGCGCAGAAATCGAGGCTTACGTTGCTGCGTTAAGCCTTCAGGTCGCCCGAGACTCAATGAATGACGATCGTCGTTTTCTTCGCGTTCGAATGCGCCAAGACGTGGTTCCCGCTCTAGAGGCGGTCGCCGGACCCGGGGCTGTGCGTGCGTTAGCCCGCTTTTCAGGCCTGGCTGCTGACGATGAAGGCTGGTTGAGAGACGAAGCCACCCGGGCGCTGGCGAGAATTCATTGGGAAGAGGACAATTCGCTCGAAGCAGAGGGTTTGGGGGCATTAGGGTTTCCTATTGCCCGGCGGGTGTTGGCCATCTGGCTTGCGGAACAGGAGGTCGAGCTTGACAGCGCTCTTTTGGGAGACGTTTGGCGAGCGGCGCAACGGGGGGGCACGGCCACGCTCCCCGGGGAAAGAGTGCTTTCCAGCTCTAATGGACGGGTCTTCGTTCGAGGAGCGCCTCCTCGAACTTCACGTAACTTCATCCTGAACGCGGGCACTTGACGATCGGATGCGTTAGGTTGCACTTACAGTCGTAAACGGAAAGGCTCCAACCGTGCGCAACAGCTACAAGACAATCGGCCTGTGGATGGTCCTCATCGTCCTCTTCGTGGCGTTCTATTACTACTTCTCTGGCAAGGCCGAGGTGGTGAAGAGCATCACTTATTCAAGTTTTCAAAAGCAGGTGACCGAGAAGAAAATCACTGCGGTCACCATCAAAGGCAATGTGTATTCCGGCACGCTCGCTGACAGCAACGAGCGTTTTACGACCACCGGCCCGACGCCAGACACGGTGTTGCTGCGCGAGTTCCGCGACTCAAATGTCGATGTCGCCATCGAGAAGCCTGAAGAGAACAGTTTGTTGGTGACCATTTTTGTTCAATGGCTCCCCATCGTTTTCCTCTTTCTCTTCTTCATCTTCTTTATGCGTCAGATTCAAGGCTCAGGAGGCAAGGCGATGACCTTTGGCAAATCGAAAGCGAAGCTGCTTTCGGAAAGCCACAACAAAATCACCTTCTCTGACGTCGCCGGAATTGAAGAGTGCAAAGAGGAACTCGAAGAGATCATCGCGTTCCTGAAAGACCCCAAGAAATTTACCAAGCTCGGTGGCCGCATTCCCAAAGGCGTGTTGATGATGGGCTCGCCAGGCACGGGGAAAACGCTGCTGGCGAAGGCAGTCGCAGGCGAAGCAGGCGTTCCGTTCTTCAGTATCTCGGGCTCTGACTTCGTTGAAATGTTCGTCGGCGTCGGCGCGAGCCGAGTGCGCGATCTCTTTGAACAAGGGAAGAAGAATGCGCCCTGCATTATTTTTATCGACGAAATCGATGCCGTCGGTCGCCATCGTGGCGCCGGCCTGGGTGGTGGGCATGACGAGCGCGAGCAGACCCTCAACCAGCTGCTGGTCGAGATGGATGGGTTTGAATCGAATGAAGGGGTGATCATCATGGCGGCCACGAACCGCCCTGACGTGCTCGACCCCGCGCTGCAACGCCCAGGGCGTTTTGACCGTCGCATCGTGGTGCCACGGCCCGATCTCAAAGGGCGCTTGGGGATCTTAAAAGTTCATACCCGCCGCGTTCCTTTGTCTGACGATGTCGATCTCGACATCATCGCTCGTGGCACTCCGGGCATGACCGGCGCTGACTTGGAAAACCTGGTCAACGAAGCCGCGCTGTTTGCGGCCAGGTCGAATCGCGAGCGGGTCACCAAAGTCGATTTCGATCAATCCAGAGACAAAGTGCTCATGGGTCCTGAGCGTAAGTCGATGATCATGACCGAAGCTGAAAAGTGGAACACCGCAGTACACGAGGCTGGGCATGCGTTGGTCGGCAGATTGCTGCCCGGCTGCGACCCCGTGCACAAGGTGACCATCATTCCCCGCGGTCAAGCGTTGGGAGTGACCAGCTTCATTCCGACTGAAGACAAACTGGCTTGGTACAAGAAGAAGGTCATGGACCAGCTGTGCATGTCTTTGGGCGGGCGCATCGCCGAAGAACTTATCTTCGGAGAATTGTCATCTGGGGCATCTCAAGACATTGAGCACGTGACGACGCTTTCCCGGGCGATGGTGATGCGTTGGGGCATGAGTGAAAAACTTGGGCCCCTCGCTTTCGGCAGCCGTGACGGAGAAGTTTTCTTGGGCCGCGATCTCGGCAGTCGCCCTGATTATTCAGAAGAGACTGCTCGGCAAATCGACGCCGAAGTTCGGGGCATCGTCATGGGTGCGTACGAGCGAGCCAAGAAGTTGCTGCACGAGAACCTCGAAACCTTAAAGCGCATTGCAGATGCGTTGATGGAATATGAAACCATCGATGCGGCTGACCTCGACATGCTCATTGCAGGTACGGCGCTGACTCGGGAAAAGCCGCCTCCGCGCGTCACCTCGTCTCCACCGAAAGACGAAAAGAAGAAGGACAAGCGCATTCTCGACGCGCTCGATGGTTTGCCAGGCAAGATTGAACCCGCATAATTGTGATCTGGGCTCGCCCGCTGACTGCTGTTGATAGGGCAACCCCGTGGTGGAAGCGCTCAGGCCTCACCTCAACCGAGGTGGGGCCTTTGATTTCTCAGCTCCAAGGCGCTGCGTTGCTGACCGGGTTGACAGAAGACGCTCGTGATTCGCTTCGCGTGCTTCCGCAGCTGAACTGTCTTCATGAAGGCAAAGACACAGCGGTGATTGCGTGCTCACGCGCTTCACTTGAAGTGTGGTGTTTGCATCTGGGCGCCAGTGAATTGGGGGCTGCGTTACGTCGACTGTTGAACAGCGAGGCCGTGCCTCCCCCGACTCCGTTCAAGGCGATGCGCCTCGAATGGGGTCAACGAGTTCGCATCATGGGCATCGTGAACGTCACCCCTGATTCGTTTAGTGACGGGGGTCAGCATGCTGATACCGCTGCAGCCATTGCGCACGGCGAAGCATTGCTGAAGGCCGAGGCCGATATTCTTGATGTAGGGGGTGAATCGACTCGGCCAGGTGCTGCACCGGTGAGTGAGACGGAAGAATTGCACCGGGTCATTCCCGTGATTGAAGGGCTGTGCGCGCGGCATGCAGACATTCTCATTTCCATCGATACGCAGAAAGCGAGCGTAGCCAAGGCAGCGATGAAGGCCGGAGCGCAGTTGATCAACGACGTCGGAGGCCTGCGCGATGACAAAATGATTGAGGTGGTGGCCCAAACCGGCGCTGTCGCGTGCGTGATGCACATGCTCGGCGACCCTCAATCGATGCAACGAGAGCCCCGCTATGAAGACGTCGGCGCAGAAATTCTCGATGCACTTGAAGGGGCGGTCCGCCGGGCTGAGGCCTACGGTATCGGGCGAGAACGCTTGTGGGTTGACCCGGGCATTGGTTTTGGCAAGACGGCGGCGCACAACCTCTTCTTGTTGCGACGTCTTCACGACTTTCGTCTGTTGGGCGCGCCGGTGATGCTGGGTGTGAGTCGAAAGGCGTTTTTAGGCTCTCTGGTGGGCGGGAAACCTGCCCGTGAGAGAGGGCTCGTCAGTGCAGTAGCGGCGGCAGTGATGGCGGCTTCGCGGGCGGTAGACGTGGTGCGGGTACATGACGTGGGTGAGACGCGCGAAGCATTGGCGGTGGCAGAAGCAATTGTTTGTGCGCGTGACGGTGGAGCGCTCTTTCACAGCTGATAGAAGCTGATGTCCTGTGACCATGCCCGAAACGACCCACCCTAAGCTTTTTGGTACCGATGGCGTTCGCGGCGTTGCGAACGTGTTTCCGATGACGGCAGAGATCTCGATGCAGTTGGGTCGAGCGCTCGCGTATTTGATTCGCAATGGAGATCACCGCCATCGAGTCATCATCGGCAAAGACACCCGCCTTTCGGGGTACATGATTGAGCAAGCGCTCTCTGCAGGCATCATGTCGATGGGCGTCGACGTGTTGTTGGTGGGGCCGATGCCAACTCCGGCCGTTGCGCACTTGACCAGTTCGATGCGCGCAGACGCTGGAGCTGTCATCTCAGCCAGCCACAACCCTTACCAAGACAATGGCATCAAGTTTTTTTGGCGTGATGGCTTTAAGTTGCCTGACGAAACAGAATCGAAAATTGAGCAGCTGATCTTCGAAAAGTCTCTCGATTCGCTTCGACCTACGGCCACGGCTGTGGGCCGCGCATTTCGTCTCGAAGATGCTCAAGGTCGCTACATCTCGCGGGTGAAGAGTAGTTTTCCCACCGAGTTGACGCTCGAAGGGCTGACGCTGGTGGTCGATTGTGCCAATGGCGCGGCCTACAAAGTGGCTCCCACTGCGCTCGAGGAACTGGGCGCCAAAGTGATTGAATTGGGAGTGGCCCCCGATGGGAAAAATATCAACGATGAATGTGGGGCGCTGCACCCAGAGGCCTTGCAAAAGGCAGTGCTCAAGCACAAGGCGAATTTGGGAATTGCGCTCGACGGTGACGCAGATCGATTGATTGTCGTCGATGAAAAAGGTCAGGTCGTCGATGGTGACGCGATCATGGCCATCTGTGCCGGCGAGTTGATGGCTCGAAAAGAATTGAAGAAGAAGACGCTGGTTTCAACCGTGATGAGCAATATCGGGCTCGAGCGGGCGGTGGCCCGTTGGGGCGTTAAAGTGGTGCGCACTGCGGTGGGCGATCGCGCCGTCGTCGAAGAGATGCGTAAGCACGGTTACAGCCTGGGCGGCGAGCAGTCGGGGCATTTGGTGTTTATGGCCCATGCGACGACGGGCGATGGCACGTTGGCGGCGATGCAGGTGCTGACGGTGATGTGCCGCACGGGCAAACCCATGAGTGAATTGACTCAGATTTTCGAACCCGTTCCGCAGACGTTGCTCAATGTAAAAGTCAAAGAGCGCAGAGACTTGGCGCATCTGCCCACAGTGCAAAAGGCCATCGCCAGCGTGGAAAAAAAGCTGGGCAAAGAAGGGCGGGTGTTGGTGCGTTATTCAGGCACTGAACCGAAAGTACGTGTTTTGGTCGAAGGCACTGACGCCAAAAAAATTCGGGCCTGGGCAGAAGAGATCGGCGAATCACTCCACCGTGCCTTGGGCGAATGACGCTGTATTTTCGAGATGAAGGGCAGGGCGAGCCGGTGGTCTTGCTTCACGGCTTGGGTGCTTCGGCGCGGGTATTTGACCCTCTTTTTGATTCCAGAGGGCAGCGTCGGTTGATCAGTGTCGACCTCCCGCGCACCGCCCGTTCAGGAGCGTGGGCAGAATCGACGCCAGATGCGATTGGAACAGCGCTGCTGTCATTTCTCGATTCGCGGCAGGTGAGCACTTTTCAAATTTTTGGTCATTCATTTGGAGGCTTGGTCGCCATGCAAATGGCAGTGCAAGCGCCCAGTCGCATCGCTCGGCTGTCGTTGGCGAGTACACCTGCACTCGATGTTCGACCCGAATTGCAACTGCTCGTGCAGCACCGCTATGCGCAAAAAACGATGCGTTTGTTTGGGAAAATGCCGGTGTGGCAGCCAGCGCTCAGAGCATATTTGCGGCTGATTTGGGGAACGGCGGCGAAACCGAGTCAGCTTCAACTGGAAATGTACAAAGAGGCGTTGAGTGCGCCCAATTTTAATGAAGGCATGTTGGAAGCACTCAAAGCGATTTCCCACTATCGAGCGCCAATTGCGCAAATCGCCGTCTTAACGATTGAAAAACAAGTGCTGTGGGGCGACCAGGACCGTCTGGTCTCGGTGGTGCAAGGTGAGCAATTGGCGCAAGCGATTGGAGCTCGGTTCTTCGTGTTGCCGCATGTCGGCCACTGCTTGCCTGAAGAGAGCCCGAAAGCACTCGGGGGGTTTTTGTTTTGAGAAACAAGATTCAAATGGCGAAAGAGACGAGCTACTGCGGTTCGTGCATCCACCTGTGCATCACGGGCGCGAGTGCGAAATAGACAGCGGCAGCCCCCATACCCAACCAAATCATCAGCACAAATGAATCGCCGTACTTTGACGCCATCTGAATGATGCTCACATGCTCAAGCCCATCAAGTGAGGTGAGTTTGCTGAATTGCGCCGCGATGACTTCGGAATACGCGGTTGCCAAGAACCAAGTTCCCATCATCAGTGAAACCACTTCTTTCACCGCCAGCTCGGACACTGCCGCAAGGCCAATGGGAGAAAGACACATTTCTCCGAGCTCGAGGATGAAGTACGCAGCGATCAGCCACCAGATGCTCGCAAGTGGGGCGGAATCATTTATGCCCTGCGCCGCTATCGCCAGAGGGACAAAGGCCAAGCCGCCCAATGCCAAACCCAATACAGTCTTGGCGGGCTTGGTCGGGTTTAACCCTCTCTTTTCAAGCCAAGGCCAAAGCCAGGCGAAGGCGGGCGTCAATGCCACTAAAAACAGAGCACCCAGGCTCGTCGACTGGCTCGCACTTATGGGGATGTCCCACACTTCTTTGATCATCAGCCGGTCCGTAAAGGCGAGCCAACTCCCGTAGGTCTGCTCGTACAAAGAGAAGTAAAGCAAACACGCGCCAATGAGCAGCATGAGGCTCATCATCTGCTCTCGCTGAATTCGCGTGCAGCGTTTCACGATAAACCAGACAAACCACGCCAGAAGAACAACCGAGACCACGTGCATTGCACCCTGCACTGACGTTGGGCGTTGAATGAGCTGCCAGATGAGCCCTGTTCCTAAGAGGGTGCCAAGGTAGATGACGTGTTCTGTCGACAAAAAGCCTAGGGCCTTAGCGCGCAGTGCCTCGGGGTTGCTCGACTCTGCGTGGCCCATCAAGAATCGTTGATTGGCTATAAAAACGGCCAACCCCAATATCATGCCCAGGCCTGCAGCTCCGAACCCATATTTCCAGCCGAAGGTCTCGCCTAAGTACCCACAGATGAGACTTGAAAAAAGCGCGCCTAAGTTGATGCCGGCGTAGAAAAGCGTGAACCCAGACTCTCTGCGCGAGTCATTGTCTGAGTACAACCGCCCCACGATGGTGGAAATGTTTGGTTTAAGAAAACCAACACCCATGATGATCAACGCCAATGAAAAATAGAACACCTGCAGCGTGACGTTGTCGCGTTGAACCGTTCCTCCGATTTGCGTTGCCTGGCTGCCTTCGAAGGCCATGCCCAAATGGCCAAGCACCAGGAGTATTCCGCCGAAGATCACTGCCTTGCGCATGCCCAAAAAACGGTCCGCCAGCAGGCCGCCAATGACTGGCATGGCGTACACCAGACCCCCGTACGCGCCGATTAAATCGTAGCTAAGTGAGTCACCAAACAGGTGGTACTTGGTCAGGTACAAGAACAGCAATGCCTTCATGCCGTAGAAGGAAAAGCGTTCCCACATTTCGGTGAAAAAGCAGACGTAGACGCCGATGGGGTGTCCGAAAAATTCCCGCTGAGAAGAGGGCGCCGCTGGCATCGACGTCGCCAGTAGCAGAACGCGGTCGCCACCGTCACGCAGTCCTTTTGTGATCAGCAAAACGGTTTGCGTCGCCTCTTCTTGCCACGACGACTGCGAATTTCAGGTGTAGAAATCGCGCATGCCTCAGCGTCTTGGAGTCAACGTCGATCACATTGCCACCCTGCGCCAAGCGCGTCGAACCACGTACCCTGACCCGGTCACCGCCGCCGCCATTGCCGAACTCGCGGGTGCTGCGCAAATCACCATTCACTTGCGCGAAGATCGTCGGCACATTCAAGAGAGAGACCTACGTGTACTGCGCCAGACGGTACAAACGTTGCTCAATCTCGAAATGGCCGCCACTCAAGACATGGTGAAAATGGCCTATGAGCACAAGCCCGATTTGGTCACCCTGGTTCCCGAGCGTCGTGAAGAAGTGACGACGGAAGGAGGCCTCGATGTCAACGCCCAGAAAGAAGCCATCGCTAAGGTGGTGAAGAATCTCAAAGACGGCGACATTGTCGTTTCGCTTTTCATCGACCCTGACGTCGATCAAGTGAAGGCGTCTCACAAAGTGAGCGCAGACCGCGTCGAATTGCACACGGGTCGCTACTGCGAAGCGCGCACTGACAAGGAAAGACAACGCGAGCACGGTCGCGTCGTCGATGCCGCCAAGACTGCGGGCAAGCTCGGTATTGGCTGCGCAGCAGGGCACGGGCTGCACTACGAAAATGTTCGAGCGATTGCAAAAATCCCCGAAATTGACGAGCTCAATATTGGCCATGCCATCGTCGCGCGGGCGGTCATGGTTGGGTTCGATCGAGCAGTACGAGAGATGGTTGAAATTCTGAGGAACCCGTGAGACGCGCGCTGACAGCAGCACAGATGCAGGCCGTTGATTCATCTTCGATGCAATTGGGGATGCCGGCTGCATTGCTGATGGAAAATGCGGGCGAAGCACTCATGCGTGCTGCCCTTCGCGAAAGCAGCGAAGCAGGTCGGTTTTTCATTCTGTGTGGCCCTGGAAACAACGGTGGAGACGGGCTCGTCGCCGCTCGAAAACTCGTTGGCTTAGGTCGCCACGTTTTCATTGAACTCGTGGGTGACAAAACCGCGCTCAAAGGCGAGTGTGCTCGCAATTTTGAAGCGCTGCGTTCAAGCGGGTTGACTGCAGAGCCCATCTCGAATGATTCGAACCCACGCGCGGGCGATGTCGTGGTCGACGCGCTCTTAGGCACGGGTCTCAATCGAGCTCCAGACAACCGCATTGCTGAAGCGATTGAGAGAATCGCTGCGTGGCGAGCAGCGGGCGCGAGAGTTGTGGCTGCCGATCTCCCTTCTGGGCTCGACAGCGATTCTGGGAAAGCGCATTCGCCGTGCGTTACCGCCGACGTCACCACCAGCTTCGGTTACGTCAAAGTGGGTCAGCTCATCGAACCCGGCGCCAATCGATGCGGCGTCGTTGAGGTGGTCGACATTGGCATTCCCGTGGCGGCGCAACGAGCGCTGAGTGCTCCGGCGACGTTTCTTCTTGAAGAGTCTGATGTTCGCCCCCTCATTCCTAAGCGAACTGCCGATTCTCATAAGGGCACCTACGGCCACGTCTTGATCGTCGGCGGAAGCTGGGGAAAAACAGGAGCCGGTGCTTTAGCTGCTCTCGGTGCTCTGCGAGGTGGAGCAGGGTTGGTGACGATTGCGGCTCGACCTGAAGCCTTGATTCCGATGATGCAGCACGCTCCCGAAATTATGGGTGTCGAGCTGATCAACGATGGCCCGTTGGGTCCTGAAGATCTCAGGGCCCTTTTGGACGCAGCCAAAGATAAAACGGCGGTTGTTTTTGGGCCCGCCATCGAGCGCGGTGACACGACGCACAAGCTCCTTGCCGGCTTTTTGGAAGGCCTCAACTGCCCCTGTGTTCTTGATGCAGATGGGCTCAACGCGCTCGCAGGCCATCTCGACATTCTTCGACTGGCGAAAAGTGGGCTCATCCTCACTCCGCACCCGGGCGAGATGGCGCGCTTGCTTCAGTGTTCCACTGCAGAAGTGCAGGCCGATCGCATTGGGCGGGCGCGTACCTTTGCAAAGGAACACGGGCTGGTGTTGGTTCTCAAGGGTACTCGCTCATTGGTCGCACACCCAGATGGCACCGTTTTCATTAACCCCACCGGCAATGCAGGTATGGCCACGGGAGGAACAGGCGACGTATTGGCCGGTCTTTGCGGCGCGTTGTTAGCGCAGGGGCTGACTGCAGAAGATGCAGCCCTTGCCGCGACCTGGGTTCACGGCATGGCCGGTGATGTCGCCAAAGAGCACCGGGGCGAAATGGGCCTCATCGCCTCTGATGTCATTGAGGGCCTTGGCGAAGTGTGGCGTCGGTGGTCGAGGTAGCTTTTCGTGAACTGTTCATTCGTCACTCACAGCCCCGAAGAGACATTCGCTTTAGGGTCTGCGCTCGGGAAAGTATTGCATGACGGCGACTTCATCGGGCTCAAGGGTGAATTGGGAGCAGGTAAAACGCTCTTTTCCAGAGGCGTGGCTCAGGGGCTCGGTGTGCCGCTCGAAGATGTTTCGAGCCCCACGTATTCAATCATTCAGTCGTACCAAGGTCGGCTCAAGCTGCATCATGCTGATCTCTACCGACTCGCTAGTGAAGCTGACCTTTTTTCGACGGGATACGTCGATGTGCTCGAAGAAGGCGGCGCCTTCTTGGTGGAATGGGTTGACCGCGTGCAAGGCGCATCGCCCGATGATGCGCTTGAAATCGTCTTAGAGGTCACCGCTTCAGAATCACGGGAGATGCAGGTGACAGCGTCAGGGCCACAAAGTGAATCGCTCTTGGAAAGATGGACGGTCTATTTGAAGCCTCACTGAGCGATAGGGCGCACGCGAATATTGAGCGCTTCGTCGATGGTGACGAGGTTGTCATCGTCGACCTGGTTCCAGGTGACATCGGGAATCAACTCAGAGCTGGCGATCGCACTGAGATCAGGTCTCGAGGTGGTGAAGAGTGGTCGATCTCTTCGAGTTGCGAAGACTCGAAGCCCATCGCTCACTAAAAAATTCATCGCCGAACGTTTGCCTTCATGTTGGTCATCGCAAATCGCTTCGACGGTGCGGAACGTGCGCGACAATGCCTGAGTGACGTCGTCGAAGCCGGTGCGCTCTTCTAAGTACGTTCGAAAGAGACCAAAACAGCGTTCAGAATCGGTTTCCCCTCGGAGTTGCGCTCGGTACTGAGGGGCTATCTCTGCTTCCAAAGCACTCCGGGCGCGCTCGAAATTCTTTAGAGTGCCGTTGTGCATAAACACCCAGGGCCCGGCTGAAAAAGGGTGCGTATTGCGCTCATGCACAGAGCCCACGGAAGCGAGTCGAATGTGCACCAACATCGCTTGGGTGGTGAGATCGCCCAGTTGATTAAATCGATCACACTGTGCGGCTGACAGAATGCCTGTCTCGACCCACTTCCCACTTTCAGGAAAAGAAGCCACACCCCAACCATCTTTGTGCTCGGCGGCTAGTTTGCGCAGCCCATCAAAAACGGGTCGCACGGAAACGGGTGTCTTGGCTCGTACCGCGAAAATTCTACACATCGAATGCTTTCACTCTATCGCTCGCGCACAAGGTGCAAAAGGGCCATGGAGGAGCTGCTGCGGAATCAGCGCACCTTGTCGCTGATGCACCATGAATTCCGGCAAATTCCAGAGGAATCGCGCTATTGGAAGATTCGATGTCCAGAACGCTGCTCGTTTCCAATCGACTTCCGATCACTCTCTCTGCGACTGAGTCGGGTCTTCAAGGCCAGCCTTCGTCTGGGGGGCTCGCTACCGCTCTATCGTCTGTGCATTCTGCTGGAGAATCGCTGTGGTTTGGGTGGCCCGGGGCTGTGGGTGACGCACCTGAGGCAGAAGTCGACAAAGTCTTGGCCCCATTGCGCGCCATCCCAGTGCACATTTCCCCTGCAGAAATGAAGGGCTACTACGACGGTTTTTCTAACGGTGTGCTCTGGCCTTTGTGTCACTACCTGCTCGATAAAGTTCAGCTCGACGCGCATCAAGATTGGCAGATGTACCGCACCGTCAACGAGCGCTTCGCGGACATGGTGGCCAGCCATTGGCGCGAGGGCGATGTGGTTTGGGTGCACGACTACCAGTTGGCGCTGGTGCCTGCGCTCTTGCGCCAACGTTGTCCCCAAGCGCGCATCGGTTTCTTTCTCCACATTCCATTCCCCGGCGTGGAAGTGTTCAGAATTCTACCGTGGCGAATGGAACTGCTGCGTGGAGTGATGGGCGCTGACTTGGTTGGCTTTCACACCGCCAGCTACGCCTATCATTTTGCCTACGCGTGCTCGCAATTGCTGGGTCTCGAGGTGTCAGGCGATGTGCTCAGCGATAACGGGCGGCCGGTCAAGGCAGCCGCCTTTCCCATCGGGATTGACGCTGAAACCTTTGCCACCCGAGCGGCCAGCCCAGCCGTACAGCAGCGCGCCGAAACACTTCGGGCTGAAGCGCAAGGGCGAACCATTCTGCTCTCAGTCGACCGCTTCGATTACACCAAAGGTTTGGTGCGCAGGGCCCTCGCCATCGAGCGATTGTTGACGCGGTACCCCGAGTTCAAAGACAAGATTCACGTGATTCAACTCGCTGTGCCAACGCGCGAAAACGTCGACGCGTATGCGGACTACCGTCGCACCGTCAACGAATTGGTAGGGCGCATCAACAGCGCTTTTGGCTCGCCTACCCGAAACATTGTGCACTTTCTCCATCGGTCGGTGGAACCTGACGAGCTTTCTGCGCTCTACGTGGCAGCCGACGTGATGTTGGTAACGCCCCTTCGAGACGGCATGAACTTGGTGGCGAAGGAATATGTGGCTTCTCGAGGCAACGACACGGGTGTTTTGGTGTTGTCTGAATTGGCCGGTGCGGCCACGGAGCTCCACGAGGCATTGCAGATCAACCCGTACGATTTGGACGCCTTTGTCGAAGCCATCGTGCGAGCCATTGAAATGTCGCCCGATGAGCAACAACTGCGCATGTCTGAACTGCGTCGAACCGTTCATTCCGGAAAAGTGTCGGCGTGGGCAGACAGTTTCGTCAAAGCGCTGGACGAATGTCCCGCAGCGCCCATCGCCGCGCCATCAGCGGCACTAGATCAAGTGATGATAAGCGTGGTGGCTTCGCCGCGGCTTTTGCTTTTGCTCGACTACGACGGCACTCTGGTTGAACATTCTTCAAGCCCCTTTGCCTCTACTCCAGATGCAGAATTGGTGACGTTGCTGCGCCGTTTGACGATGCGCTCGGGTACGTCAGTGCATGTCATCTCGGGGCGGTCTCGAGAGTCTCTCGACGACTTCTTGGGCGAATTGGAAGTGGGGTTGCATGCTGAGCACGGCCTGTGGTCGAGGCGTAAACGCAGCGCTGCGTGGTCGAGTCGTACTCCGGTACCTCCGCCTTGGCTTGAACCGATAAAGACGCTCATTGAACGCAGCGTTCGCCGCACCAATGGCTCGTTCATGGAAGTGAAGTCGGGTGCGTTAGCCTACCACTACCGCGCGACTGAACCTCAGCTCGGTCAACGCCGAGTCGCAGAACTGAGAACGGCTTTGGCCCGGCACCCGATGGCAGATTTATTTGAGACGCTTGAAGGCTCTCGGGTGCTTGAAGTGCGTCAGCGAGGCATCAACAAAGGGGTTTTGGTACCCGAAGTGCTTGAAGAAGCCAGTGGGGCAACTGTGGTGGCGATGGGTAACGATCGCACCGATGAGCCTATGTTTGCAGCGCTCCCTCCTTCCGCGGTCACCATTCATGTCGGTACGGGTGAAAGCGTGGCCCGATACCGCGTGGCTGGTGTCGACGAAGTACGCGCACTGCTTCTCGAGTTGTTGGAACGTAAGAAATAGCCCAATTGGTTGTCTTTCCGTTTTTCGTGTTGGAGCCTCTCTTCACTGATGCAGGAGTGGATAGATGGTGACGTCGTTGAGCGAGAAATGAAATGAGACCAAGCGTCTTACTGATGGTGGCGGTCTTGACTGCGGCGGGGTGTCGCGGTTGTGGCAATTCCTCGCTGCGGCCCGTTGCTCCGGCCGAGCTCACTTTCGATGCGAGCGAGCTGTACTTCGCGCCGACATACTTAGGGCATTCGTCTCACCAAACTCTTCGTGTGAGTAATTCAGGTGATGCGAGTGCTTCACTTGAAATCTTGAGCGCCGCCCCGTTTTTGGCCTTAGCAACGACGATTGTGATTGCGGGTGGCAGCACAGAAGAGCTGACCGTGGACTTCGCTCCACTTTCCGTGGGGGAGGCTTCGTCTCAGTTGAAGTTGGGAGATTTCACCGTGGAACTGCGCGGCGAAGGGCTCGCCATTGCCGAGTGCACCACTGCCAACCCGTGCGAGGAGTCCACCTTTGATGTCACCAGCATGGTGTGCGTGGTGGGGGCCAGGGCTGAGGGAACGGCGTGTGAGAGTAGCTGTCTTTCTGGGGGACATTGCACGGCGGGAACATGCGTGGGAATGGCGAAGGACTGCAACGATGCTGACGCATGCACGGCCGACGCCTGCAGCGAGAATGGGTGCTCTCATTCACCCGTGGAATGCCCGAAAGCAGTCGAACTGTGCCGGGTGGCAAAGTGCGACAGGACATCGGGGTGCGGAGATGAAGCAGTGCCAGATGGCACGCTGTGTGGTCCCGATGAGTGTGCGGCAACACAAGTTGACGTCTGCATTCAAGGTGCGTGCGTCCAAAGAGAGCGACCAGACACGGGCCGCTGCGCCAACCGATGGGTGCCCACGCACATTCCCGGTCGATATGGCCACGCCATGGCCTACGACTTGTTCCACCAGCGGGTGGTGCTTTTCGGAGGCTACAGCGTCGACTTCCTCTCAGACACCTGGGAGTGGGACGGAACCACTTGGGTACAGCGGACGCCGGTGACGTCACCGCCTAGCCGCGTCAACCACGTCATGACCTACGACTCGGCACGGCAGCGGGTGGTGCTTTTCGGCGGCTACGACGGCAACAGCGTTCTCTCCGATACCTGGGAGTGGGACGGAACCACCTGGGTGCAGCGTACGCCGGTGACGTCACCACCAGGACGCTCCAACCACGCCATGGCCTACGACTCGGCCCGACAGCGGGTGGTACTTTTCGGGGGCAGCAACCTTTCCGACACCTGGGAGTGGGACGGAACCACCTGGGTACAGCGAACGCCGGTGACCTCACCGCCGGAACGCTCTGCCCACGTCATGGCCTACGACTCGGGACGGCAGCGGGTGGTGCTTTTCGGGGGCTCCAACAGCAAGTTCTTCTCCGACACCTGGGAGTGGGACGGAACGACCTGGGTGCGGCGGACGCCGGTGACGTCACCACCGGAACGCAGTCGCCACGCCATGGTTTACGACATGGCTCGGCAGCGGGTTGTGCTTTTCGGCGGGTCCAATAACAGCAACCTTTCCGACACCTGGGAGTGGGACGGAACCACCTGGTTGCGGTCGACACCGGTGACGTCACCACCGGCACGCTCCGCCTTCGCAATGATCTACGACTCGGCCCGACAGCGGGGGGTGCTTTTCGGGGGCTCCAACAGCGGCAGCCTCTCCGACACCTGGGAGTGGGACGGCAGCACCTGGGTTCAGCGGTCGCAGGTAGCGTCGCCACCGGAACCGGGACTTTACAACCACGTTATGGTCTACGACTCGGCCCGACAGCGGGTGGTACTTTTCAGAGAAAATAGCAGCCTCTCCGAGGCCTGGGAGTGGGACGGAATCACCTTGCTGCGGTCGACACCGGCGACGTCACCACCAAGTCGCCACAACTTCGCCATGGCCTACGACTCGGCCCGGCAGCGGGTGGTGCTTTTCGGGGGCTACGGCGGCGACTACCTCTCTGACACCTGGGAGTGGGACGGAATGATGTGGGGGCAGCGAACGTCAGTGACGTCACCACCCGGACGTAACGACCATGCCATGGCCTACGATTCGGCGCGTCAACGAGTAGTGCTTTTCGGGGGCCACAATGGCAGTAACTTTTCTGACACCTGGGAATGGGACGGAACCACCTGGTCGGAGCAAACGTCGGCGACGACACCACTCAGACGCTTTCGTCATGCGATGGCTTACGACGCGGCCCGGCAGCGGGTAGTGCTTTTCGGGG
>JAYUVR010000279.1:0-18637 GCA_043753955.1 Archangium sp.
GTTTCTAAAGGAAAGTAGTAATCGACGGCTTCCACCAGTTGAGGTGGAACATCCAGTCGGGGCGGCTCGTTCACTTGGCCAGGCTGAGAGGGAGTGCCCGTCGTTCCTGGGGTTGAGCTCCCCGGGGTATTGGTCGTCTGTCCTGAATGAGGTCCCACCAATAATCCTTCACACCCACACAACAATGCGGCGGAAGCCAAAGCGAACTTTCGGAAAGACATGCATCAACAGATAGCGAAAAGAGGGCCAGTCACCGCTTCTCGCGCATTCGATGCCTTGAGTGCCGTGGGCCTGTCCTCGGTTGGGGACATAGGCCTTAAGCCGCACTCCATTCGCTATGAAAAGGAGTGTGCAGATTCATGCTGGCTCACACAAAGACGCTGATACTTTAAGGGCTTGAGAATTGAATGCCCGGCCAGCTGGGCAAGGGTGCTTCGGCCTTCGCAGGTAACAACACACCCATTGGATAGACACATGAATTCCCCATCAACACCCCGGCGGGGCGATGATTGCCGCTGGCTTTAATGCCTCCGAAAGGAAGCCGGCCGCTGGCTCCTGCGCTCGAGCGATTCCAATGTAATACACCCACTCTCAACTCATCTGCACAGTGTTCAAACTGCTCAAGGCTCTTGGTAAAAACTGCAGCAGAAAGACCAAACTGGCTGCTGTTTGAAAGTGAGATGGCTTGGTCAACATCATCAACAACCATCACCGCCAGGTCAGGGGCAAAAAGCTCGGTATCGGTGTAGCCAGCAACTGAGCCTAAAGATGCAGGAGCACGATGGACTGAAGGTCGTACATAGAAGCCCTGAGTTCTTGCTTCGACAATGCCTCCTGAAACCAGCGCTTCAAAGCCGGCAGCGACGGCTTTCTTCTGCGCCGACCACAGCTGTTGTCTGGCGTTGTCTGAAATCAGAGGGCCCATGAAGACGCCTTCATCATGCGGGTGCCCCACCACGACGCTCTTCGCGGCCAAACTCAAGCGCGCACAAAGCTCATCAGCAACGCCCCGGGTGACATAGATACGCGATGTAGCGGTACACCGTTGCCCCGCGGTGGCGAAACCAGAAAAGGCGATTTCTCGCACTGTACGTTCGAGATCTGCATCGTCGAAAACCAGCGAACAATTTTTTCCACCCAATTCCAGCGCGATGAGAAGCCCCGGTCGATGCGCATTGGCGGCCACAATATGCTGGCCGACGGACACGCTCCCGGTGAAGAGAATGGCATCAATGTCGGGGTGGGTGATGAGATGCTGAGCGACCGGTACAGCGCCTTGAACCAGGTTGAAGACGCCGGGGGGGAAGCCGGCCTCTTCAAAGCAGGTTGCCATCAATCTCGCCGTGAGAGGCCCCTTCTCTGAAGGCTTAAACACGACGGTATTTCCCATGAGAAGCGCAGGCACCAACTGCCCGTTGGGGAGATGGCCGGGAAAATTGAAAGGCCCGAGTACGGTGACCACGCCGTGAGGGCGGTGCCGAATCTCCCCAGGGAGATCTTCAATGCGATGATCAGCAACGTACCTCGCTCCTTCAGTGAGGCTGACATCAACCTTGGTAATCATCGCCTGCACTTCAGTTTTCGCTTCCCACAGAGGCTTTCCGATTTCTCGGCTGATGGCCCAAGTCAATTCGTCGAGGTGTTTTTTGAGTGCCTGTTGGTACTGCCGAAGCAGCGAAGCCCGCGCCGACGAAGGGAATTTTCGCCAAGCGGGAAAGGCGGTGCGCGCGGCATCGACGGCAGCGTCAACTTGACTCTTTGCCCAGGGAAGTCGAAGAACGATGTCCTCTTGATCTGCTGGGCTGCGATTGACGATTTCGCCATCAGGCGACGATGAGCTGAGAAATTGGCCACCGATGAAGTCACAGTGCATAAGCAAACGGTATAACGCCAACGAGGTCCTCGCGCGCCGTCGTTGCGGCTGCTATTTCTCGAGGCAGTTGCAAATCATTGAAGGTCAGTGTGGAAGGAACCCCGTGATGCAAAAGCATTTTCGTGTGCTCACTCTTTGTACGGCTGTGTTTGCGGCCGTTTCATTCGCGGCTCCATCTCGGCCGTTGACCGATGTCGCCACCGTGCCTCGCCCCGAGAAGGGCGAATTCATGGGCCTGTATTTGAAGGGGAAAAAGATTGGCTACATGTTCAGCCAGGTCACCCTTTCGAGCGCCAAAGACACAGTGACTTCGGTGACCGAGCTCCACTTCAAAGCCAAAGTCGGCGCTGCCGTGAGCGAGCGAATGATGAAAGAGACTCGAATCTACGAGTCGAAGCCGGCGGGTAAGCTCATCAGCTTTGTCATGGAACAATCGGGTGACGGCGGCGAACAGCGCCTCGAAGGCAGCGTGTTGCCCACTGGCGTTCGCGTGGTTCGCAAGAAGCCCGGTCAGGCCAGCGAAGTCAAAATGCTGCCTGCGTCTCGAGAAGTGGTGGAAGACGCCGACCAAGTGAGAGTAGCGCTCAAGCGAAATGCGACGGTGGTAGGCACCATCACCGACGCGATGGACCTCCAGCAATACGTGGTCACCACCACGGTAGGAGAAACCGAAAGTCGGGTCGTCGGTGGCGTCAAAGCCAAGCTGCGCAAAGTCACCACCATCTCTGAGAAAGAGAAAGTACCGACGGACGCTTGGGTCGATGAAAAAGGTCGCATGCTCGAGGTTCAATACGGCCCCATGATGTCTGGTGTGCTTGAACCCGAAGACGTCGCTAAACGCATTGATTTGGTCGAGGTCTTTACTCTTACGCGGGTGGTGATGCCGAAGCCGGCACCGCCTTCAGCGAAAGCCATTCCCGGCAATTTCACCATGGTCCTCGATGGCGTTGCGCCCAAGTTCTGGGCCAATACCTATCGACAACAATGGAAGGAAAAGGCCGCGGGCAAAGTCGAAGTAACGATATCGGCAGCTGCACCCAAAGTGGTAAAGCCGAGGCCTCTGGTCGACCCCAATGGAGGCGCCAATCTCAAAGCCACCATCGCCGTCGAATCAGACAACCCCGAGATTCAAGCGAAGGCAAAAGAGATTGCTGGGGCTGAAAAAGATGCTTGGGCCGTGGCCAAAAAAATCAACCATTGGGTCTTTACCAATCTCGAGAAGGACTATGGCGCTTCGTCAGATAGCGCCAGCGACGTACTGACGCGGAAGAAGGGCGACTGCACCGAGCATTCGCTGCTCGCAGTCTCGATGCTTCGCTCACTGGGCATTCCGGCCAAGCGCATCGATGGGCTCGTGTACTTGATGAATGATGACAATGTGCCTGCGCTCTACTGGCACGAATGGGTAGAGGCCTATGTGGGCGAATGGACCCAGCTTGACCCTACCTTCGGTCAAGACATCGCCAATGCCGCAAGGCTGGCTGTGGGCGAAGAAAGCAAAGCAGAAATTACGCCGTTGATCGGTTCGATGAAGGTCATCGAAGTTCGCTGACTTTTTACGGAGCACCCATATCGCGCTCATTGCGCGGCCGAAACTTGGCGGGAATGCCCACCGCCACCGAATCGGGGGGAACATCGGTCACCACGACGGCGTTCGCTCCGATTCGAGAGCGAGCGCCGATGCGAATCGGCCCCAAAATACGAGCTCCAGCGCCTATCCACACGTCGTCTTCAATGGTCGGGTACCCATCATCACGAGCTGTTCCAATGGTGTTGCTCCCGTAGAAGCGCACCCGGTCACCGATGCGAGAATTCCCTCCGATGACCACGCCCACCGGATGCACAAAGTACACCCCTTGGCCGAGGCTCACGTCTTTGCCGATTTCGATGCCCGCCATCGCTTGTTGGGCTGAACGCAACACTGCATTGACGCCGGGAATGTGAAAGGCTCGCGCCGCCTCGCGCATTCGATTCATCACCAAGATGCGATACCCATCAGAGGTCAAAATAGTTTTGAGCAAACCGCGGGTATCATCGCTAAATTTGGCGGCCCGCCGAAGTTCAAGCGCATCTGCGACCAAGGTCTTCCACATGAGAATCATGAGCCCTAACACACCTCTTGCGATGCGAATACTCACGCTGATTCTCTTGAGTCTGAGCTGTCGTACCTGCGCGGCGACTCCGAAAGGCGATACCAAAAAGTTTACGGCAGGCACTCGCACGACGCCTCTGCCCGAGGTGGTCTCGTGGATCTACAAAGGCGACCTGCAAAATGGCTGGGTCGACCACGGGTGGACTGACCGCCTGCCGCGCAAAAGCGGCGAGCCTGAGCGCCACCAGCTCTCTGGTTACGGAGGGTGGATTTTGGCCCGCACGGGCTTTACCGGCAGTTATGGCGGCCTCACTTTTCGTTTGAAGACGACGCCCAACGTTTCTGACTTCTTGGAAATCAGGCTTGAGTCAGATCTCTCGAGCGGTTTTCCTCGAGTGAAAGTCACCCCCGCGCATCGAAAAGACGCGCCTGATGGGTTTAGCGAAATTTTTGTTTCCATGGCCGAGCTGAACCCTCAACTGTACCCCTTCGACCACGTCGTGATGCGCGCGTACTGGGACATTCCGAAGCCCGGCATTGTGGAAATTGATCAAGTCGGCCTCACCAAAGTCGACCCTGAGTTGCTGAAGAAGGCAGAAGAGGCCCTCAACAAACCGGGGTTGCCCGCCGCCTTTGTCGTCGACTGTGGAGCTCCTGCTCAAGAGATTAGCCCGCTCATTTACGGCATCGCTCTGAATGCTCGCCTCGATGCTTCTGACAAACACCAATGGAAACTCAACGCGACTTCGCGTCGCTGGGGCGGCAACCCGACCAGTCGCTACAACTGGGAAATTGGAAATGCCTGGAACACGGTGGCTGACTATTTTTTCTATAACGTCGATTACGCCGGCCTCGGCGGCGAGTATTGGAAGCACTTTCTCGATGTGAATCGCGAGCACAAAGTGGGCTCGGCCATCACTTTGCCGATGATGGGCTGGGTGGCAAAAGACATAAAATCAGTTTCCTTTCCCCAGTCAGAGTTTCCCGAGCAACAGGCCTTTGACCCGCACGGGCGAAACGCGGGGAACGGTCTGACGAAAGACGGCAAGCCCTTGGCGTCTGGCCCTCCGACGCGTACCAGTGTGGCAGCGCCGCCAGGCTTTGTTGCTCGGTGGGTGACGGCCATTCGTGAGTACGAAGCCGCAAAAGGCAAAAGTGTCGAAGTGTATTTTCTCGATAACGAGCCTGCGCTTTGGAGCGATACGCACCGCGACGTTCACCCAGAACCGCTCGGTTATGACGAGCTTCTCAAACGCACCATCGACTACGGCAGCGCGGTGCGGAAGGCGGCCCCTGACGGGCTCATCGCTGGCCCCGCTGAATGGGGTTGGCCTGGGTATTTTTATTCTGCCATCGACGCCAAGGCCGGGTTTTCGGCGAGACCAGACAGGCGTGCGCACGGCGATGTGCCCTTGCTCGATTGGTATCTGAAGAGCTTGGCTACTCACGAGAAGAAGACGGGCACGAAGGTACTCGATGTGCTCGATCTCCATTTCTACCCTCAAGGCAAAGGCATTGGGGTGGGCGCTGACGGCAATACGGACCCCGACACCAACGCTCGCCGCATCAGGTCGACGCGAGCCCTGTGGGACCCCAGCTACACCGACGAATCGTGGATTAAAGAATCGATTCGACTCATTCCTCGAATGAAAGAACTGGTCGCCCAAAATTACCCCGGCCTCAAGTTGGCCTTGGGTGAATACAGTTTCGGAGCCGAACTCCACCCTTCAGGAGGCCTCGCGCTGGCAGAAGCTTTGGGACGCTTTGGTCAGCAAGGCCTATGGGCCGCTTGGTATTGGACATACCCCCCTGAAGGCTCGGCAGCGTTTTGGGCCTTTCGCGCTTACCGTGACTACGACGGCAAGGGAGCTCACTTCCCCGACTGGTCGATGCCCACCACCGCTCCGAAAGACGGTTCCATTTTCGCGGCGCGCTCGGCTGATGGCACGAAGGTCAATCTGGTGCTGCTCAATTTTTCCAGCGCCAACAGTCTCGAAGCGGCGGTAAATCTCAAAGGGTGCGCTGTTCCCAATTCACAGCGCGTCTTCATGTTCGCGGGCGACCCTCGAGGCTTCGTCAATCGCGAAGTCGAAGTGGGCAAGCCGTATCATCTGCCGCCCTATTCGATATCGGTGGTGGAACTGACGCTACCTGCGAAGAAAGAGTAGAGCGCCATCACAATTGGCTCAGCCGCTTTTGAACCATGCGCGCGAATTCCATAGCTTTGGGGTTTCGTTCGAGCAGCCGCTTTGCTTGTTTCCGAGCGGTCGAGACCAAGAGTTGTTTGAGGGGCGGGGTGCCCACGGCTCCGACGACTCGGTTGTGGGTGGCGTATTGAAATTTGTAGGCCTCGTCACCGATGAGGAAATCGAACTCGACATCGCCCCGGGCGTGACTCGCTTTGAGCATGTCTTCGAGCAACAAACGGCCAGGGGAAAATTTGCTCAAGTTGGGGTCGTACGCGGGAACCCACCAGCCCACCCGACCCTCGTGAGAAGAGCCCAAGTGTGCGGCCAAGAGGGTGTCTCCAGCGTAGAGACTGCTGACCAACAGTACGCCTCGCTCACGCAACCCGCGAAACAGAGCGACGTTGCGCGGGTCGGCGAACATGTCGGGCAGACCCGTGGCCACGTATTGCCCTGACTTCCAAGCGATGCAGGTCTCAAAGACTTGAGGTGCCGCGTCATCGAGTACAAAACGCAGAGGCCCTAAGTCTTTCTCGATCCGACGGCGTTGGCGCGGGCTGTCATTCGATTTTGAGATGGCTCTGGTTTTCCACTCGGCTTCGAAAGCGTCCCAACTCGAATGTTTTTTCCAGTCGACGTAGGGCGAAGGCTGCTGCCCCTCGGGCTCGGGCGTACGCTCTTCGATGGTGGTGGTGCGCAGTACGGTGCGTGGGAACCACGTGATTTCACGATCGACCGGACCCTTGGCCTCGGTCAGAGGCTGGGGAAAATCGTAGAAGTTCATGCGCTCGACCACTTCGCGGCCGTCGAGCACCAAGAGCCGCAACCGGCGCCCTTCAAGGTGGCACACCTCGATACGACGAGTTCTCTGCGGAAAAAAGATGCTTCCCGCCGTCTCAAGAAAGGCATCGGTCGTAAAAATGTTCATGGGTTAGGCCTCGCTTATGTGCCCCAATCATTTGAGTCGAGGCCATTCATGGTAAACGAGGAAAGGCGTGGCGAAACTCTTAATTCTCTCGGTCTGCCTGGCCTTGGTCGGCATCCCCCTGTGGGCGTCTCGAGATACCCACCCCCGGCGTGGGCTGAAGCGCGCACTCTTCGGGGTGGTGGCCTTCAACCTCTTTTATGTGGTGCTGTTGCGCTTCGTACTCCCTCGAGTTGAGTGATTTGCTGCTCGACTATTTTCAAAAGTGGAGCATCTGCGCGCATTCTTGCGCTTTTCATTTCAGAGATGAAAGACGGCAAAGCAAGGTTCGTTTACAGTAGCCCTGCAGATCAAGGGGGATGGACGCCCTGTTTTCCCCGCAGATTGGCGGCCCCACTTGTGCAACTGTGTCCTACAGAAGTGGAAGTAAAAGGTCTGTATTTGATGACCCGGTACCAGATGACCCAATGAAGCAGATGTAAACAAGTAGTGCACGAAGTCGATTGACGCTTCACGCGACGTTGGGCGAAGTTACAGCAGCGAGTTTTAAAGCAGTAGAAACTTTTTCGCAGTCGAACCGAGAAACCAACATGAATTCCCTCTTCGGGCGCATCGCAGCTGGGGCCGTCGCTCGTACGAGCCTCTTGCTCGACTTGGTCGCGCTGATACTTTCAGCGGCCGGCGCAACTTTGATTTCAGGGCACGCGCTCACCAGCGCGGTTTCAACGTTTGCATTGGCGGCGATGGGCACTTGGTTGATTACGGCCATGGCGCTGCGCCACTACGATCCGTGGGCGTCTGATCGCATGGCCTTCGACGACGGGGCGATGACTTCGATTTTGGTGTTGGCGTCTACCACCGTGCTCGCGGTGATGACCATCGCCTTCCCGGTCGGTGAATTGCCCAACGTGGGCGTGTTCTTGTTGGTGTCTTGGCCGGTCGCTTTGGTGCTGCGCGCGACTGTGTTTCGTACCTTCTCGCCTCGCTCAGGGCCGATCGACGAAGTGTTGGTGGTCGGCACGGGCCCGTTGGCGCGAGCGACGCTCGATCAACTCAACCGCAAAGGCCGTCACGAAGTCATCGGCGTCGTTCGTTTCAACAACGAGCAACCTGCCAAAACCCCCAAAGCGCAAATTCTCGGTACCGCTTCAGAAATCGACCAAATTCTGCGCACCGTTCCGGTAGCCGAAGTGTATTTCGCTTCAACCAATGTGGCCCACATTGACGAGATTCAGGCCGCGGTCAAAGTGTGCGAACGCTTCGGAGTTCCTTTTGCCATGCCCGCGGTTACGTACCGCCTTGATCGCGCCCGACCGCTGCAGAGCCACGGGGTCGGCGATGGCTACATTCACTATCAGTCGGTGCAGTCGAAGCCGGTTGAAATGGCCTTTAAACGACTCTTCGACATCGTCTCGTCGGGCATCGCATTGTGGCTGCTTTCACCCTTGTTCATTGCGGTCGCGGTGGCCGTGAAATTGACTTCCCGCGGACCGTTGCTGTTTCGGCAAACGCGCGTCGGTCTGCATGGTCGACCTTTCCGCATGCTCAAGTTCCGCACCATGGTGGAAAATGCAGAGGCCTTGAAGATGCAATTGGCCACCCAGAATGAGATGGACGGCCCGGTCTTCAAGATGAAGAAAGACCCGCGCATCACTTCCATCGGCCGCATTTTGCGCAAATTTTCAATCGATGAGCTCCCTCAGTTGGTCAACGTGCTTCGTGGTGACATGAGCGTCGTGGGTCCCCGACCTCCCGTGCCGAATGAAGTGGCGAAGTATGAGCCCTGGCAACGACGTCGCCTGTCTGTGCGCCCAGGTCTCACTTGCATCTGGCAGGTCTCAGGCCGCAATGAGATCAGCTTCGAACAGTGGATGTATATGGACCTCCAGTACATCGACACCTGGAGCTTCACCAAGGACATCGGCCTCATCCTCAAGACCTTCCCAGTAGTCCTGACTGGCCGTGGGGCGAGCTGAATTCGAGACGAACGGCCTTTCGTGTGCTGAAAAGTCGAGCATGACGCGAAAGCTCCTTCGTCTATCACTCGTCGCACTCTTTCTCTTCGAAGCGGGTTGTTACACCCCTCGAGGCACCTTCATCGAAGTCACCGAAGCGCTCGTGAACGTCGAAGGTGAATATGTCATCGCTCCAGGAGACGTGCTGTTGGTGCGCGTCTTCCAGCAAGAAGCGATGTCGGCTCGGGTCAAAGTGCGGGCTGACGGCAAGGTTTCATTGCCGCTGTTGAACGACGTCGAAGTGGCAGGGAAATCGCCTCCAGTTTTGGCGATTGAGCTGCAAAGTCGCCTCAAAGGCTTCATCAACACGCCCGTCGTCACCGTCTCGCTCGAAGAGACTCGGCCAGTGCAAGTGTCCGTGTTGGGAGAAGTTTCGAAAGCGGGAGTGGTGATACTCGAAGGCGGTTCAGGCGTGCTTCAAGCCCTCGCTGCCGCGGGTGGACTCACCCCTTTCGCGCACCGCGATGGCATTTTCGTGCTGCGCAAGGTGCCGGGTAAACCCACGCCCAAGCGCATTCGTTTCACTTGGGAAGTGTTGTCACAAGGAGAGGGCCCCGCAGCCCGTTTTGTACTTCTGCCGGGTGACGCGGTGGTTGCTGAATGAAGTTTGCTCTGCCGTGGGTGACGCTCGTCGTGTGCGTCACCGCACCCGCGTATGCACTCGATGTGCGTACGGACGTTGCGGCGCGCGCAGAAGTCAGACCGCGTACTACCGGCCCAGGGGACAAATCGACAGCAGGAGTAACAGGAGACCTTGAACTCGACCCGAGTGCTCAAATCACATTCGGAACTCAGACTTCTTTCCTCCTTCAATACGCCCCGACGCTCATTTGGCGCGAGCCTCAACTCGCTGTGAATCAGTTGCTGCCTTTGCACCGTGCGCGCATCGCTTTTCAACATCGGTGGTCAAAGGCTACGGTGTCGCTGTCCCAGGAGGGCTCAATAGGCAAGGCCGACATCAGCGCTTTGCGACCTCCCGACGCGAGCTCTTTCCCTCAGGCAGGCACTGTACCGGGCGCAGAAGTGCAGACTCTGGGAGCGGTCTCTTACGTTCGTTCCGCTAGTCTGCTGAGTCTCGACGGCCAGCCCACCGATCGACTGAGTCTTGCGGGGAGCGCAGGGTATACGGTGTCAGGCAGCACCGACGGGTCGCAATTGCCGCTCCAATACGGGCCCGTGGCGAACGCTCGCATGCGTTACGCAGTCACTCGAAATGACGCGCTGACTACCGGAGCCCAATTCAGTAACGCTCAATTTTTGACGGGGCAGGAACAGATGGTGGCTCAACTCACCGAGACGTGGGACCGAATTCTCACCCGTTCCTTGTTCATGAGCCTTTCTGGTGGTGCGGCGTTCACCCGTGACGTCATCACTGAAGAGCAAATCAGAATTCTCAATCAAGGCCCCACCCCTGTAAACATACTCCCAGGCACCTACATCGATATATTGCCGGTGGCCTCTGCTTCACTGACCGCGCAGATGACGCAACCTTTTCAGCTGAGCTTTTTACTCCGATTGGCTCCATTTTCTGATCGCTTTACGGGTTTGGTCTATGAGCGGGTTGAAGCGCGGGGGCAAGGTGACTATCGAATCAATCGAGAATGGGCGGCGATGATGGCGGCGGGGGGAGCGTTAGCTGTCTCTCTTGGCACCGCTCCTCAAGCCGGTGACAATCTCATCTTCGGTGAAGGGAGCGTGGCGTGGACGCCAAAGACGTGGTTGGTTTTTCAGGCTGCTTTCCGCGTGCTAAGGGCAGAGCAGCCTCGAACGAATTTAGTCGCCCCAGGTCAAGCGGTCGGCTCCGTGTCGGTCACGGTGCGCGATCAGAGTGCTTTCTCTTTTTGAGGAATACAAAACCGTGACTGCAAAGAAGACAGTGTTGGTCGTGGACGATGACCCAGAAATCCGCAAGCTGCTTTCTGCGGTGCTTGCTCGAATGGGCTTCGAAGTGACGCAGGCCTCTGATGCTCGAACGGCCATCAAACGTTTGGCTGAAGCCAGGCCTACCTTGATGTGTGTCGACCTGATGTTGCCCGAATCGTCGGGCTATGACGTGTGCGAACACGTTCTCAAAACGCCCGAGCTGACCGGCCTGCCCATCGTCATGGTCAGTGCGCGTTCGATGCCCGAAGATCTCGCTCAAGCCGAAGAAGTCGGCGTGCGCGTGTATTTGCCTAAACCCTTTACCCAGAGTCAGCTCAAGCAAGCCGTGACTGAAGCGCTGGAGGGAATGGAGGGCATGACCTCGTGAGTGAAAAAGCCCCCAGCCCCACAGCCGCTGAACCTGAACTGTTCGATACCCAACTCATTCGACAAGTAGTGGGGTTCATCTTTCGCGGTGTAGGGCGCCATCGAGTGCTAGCGGGGGCTCTTCTCTCGACCATTGTGGTGCTGGGCGTTCTGGCCGCGGTGTTGCTGCCGCGCACGTATCACGCTGAATCACGCCTGTTGGCCAACAACAATCAGCTCATTCGCGCTTTGGGGAACCCTCGATCGAGTGTTCCCTCAGAAGATCCCACCCGGGCGGCCCGAGAACTCATCTTCGCGCATGACAATTTGGTGGCGTTGATCAAGCAGACCAACCTGCTCAAAAATTGGGACGAGAATCGTGCGCCCATTGTGAAATTGAAGGACAGTCTGATGCGGTTGCTGGTGGGCGCTCCTTCTGACGAAGATCGCATTGACGCGCTGGTAGGGCTGTTGGAAAAAAAGCTTTCGGTTTCAACAGATCAACAAACGGTCACCATCGCCATCGATTGGCCCGAAGCCCAAATGTCGTACCTGTTAGTGGAAGCGGCTCAACAAAACTTTCTTGAGACCCGTCACGTCACTGAGATGACCGCCATCAGCGAAGCGCTTTCGATTCTTGAGATGCACGGCGGTCAAATGCAAAAGATGGTCGACGATGCCTTGCACGAATTGGAACGCGTGCGAGAGAGTCGTCGAAAAGATTCGAGCCTTTCTCAGCCTGCCCCTGCGCCTGAGAGCGGTGGCGCCATCATCTTGCCCAGCGTGCCCAGTCCAGTCGCTGCGCCGGCGCCCAATGTAGCCCCAACAGAACGACCAGATGGGTCGGCCTCGGCCACCGAACAAGAGCTCGCTCAGCTCAAGTTTTTGCTCAATTCGAAGAAACGAGCCTTGGCAGATCTCGAAGATTTTCGCGGTCGACGGGTGAGCGAGTTGAACGCCCAATTGCAAGAGCAGAAGGTGCAGTACGCAGATCAACACCCCATCGTCCTCGATATGAAACAGCGCATTGATGCGGTCAAACTCGATTCGCCTCAGATGCTGCAAGTGAAGGCTGATATCGAAGGCCTCGAGCACGAATATCGTCGGAAAGGCGGGCGCGACCCAGAAGCCCTGCTTGAGCCTTCTCGCCCCCGCAATTCGATACGCCGGCCCCAAGTGGTGGCTCGGCCAGGGCAGGGAGGGCAATTGGCGCTCGCACTCACCACCGCCGAATTGGCCGATGACCCATTGGTGGAATTTTCGAGGAACAACTTGAGAGTTGCCGCCGCAAAATATGAAGAACTGGTGATGCGCATTGACTCAGCGCGCATCGAACAAGACACCGCCCGGGCGGCCTTCAAGTATCGCTACAGCGTGGTGAGACCTGCGTCAGTGCCGAAGAAGCCGGTGAAACCCAATGTGCCGGTGGTGGTGTTGGCAGCCATCGTCTTTGGTTTGCTGGTGGGGTTGCTGGCGGGTTCCATTCGCGATTGGCTCAGCGGGCGGCTGGTTGAGCCTTGGCAAGTTGAACGTGCGCTCGATCTCCCGGTGCTCAGTCGGGTAAAGCTGCCGTGACCGAACTCTTCGGAGTGCTGGCTGAATTCTTGTTGTTGATTCTCAGCATCCCCGTAGTCGGGTGGGCCGTGTATCTAGGTGTGCTGTCTGTGCTTTCGTCGCCTCCGCGTGCGCCTGTCGCTCCGAGTTCGCCCTCCTTGCGATTTGATTTCGTTGTGCCCGCGCACAACGAATCATTGGGCATCGCCGGCACCGTCAAGAGCTTGTTGCAGGTCAATTACCCTCCTCACCTTTTTCGAGTGGTGGTGGTGGCAGACAACTGCACCGACGACACGGCGACGAAGGCAAAAGAAGCTGGAGCCGTAGTGCTCGAGCGTCAAAATACGCAACTGCGAGGCAAGGGCTACGCACTGGCACATGCGTTTGAGCGCTCGGTGGCCGAAGGCGCCGATGCAGTCGCGGTGGTTGATGCAGACACCTTGGTTTCACCGAATTTGCTCTCTGCATTTGCAGCTCGGCTGGCAGCGGGTGAGGTGGCAGTTCAGGCGCACTACGGCGTGCAAAACCCGAACGCGTCATGGCGCACGCGGTTGATGCGCATTGCATTGTCGATGTTTCACCAGGTTCGCAGCATCGGTCGCGAGCGGCTCGGTGTTTCTGCTGGTCTACGAGGCAACGGCATGTGTTTTCGCACCTCGCTGCTCAAAGAAGTGCCGCACGATGCGTACTCGCTGGTGGAAGATCTCGAGTACGGCATTCGCTTGGGCCGTCGTGGCTATCGAGTGGCCTACGCCTTTGAAGCAGACGTGCTGGGCGAAATGGTTTCAGGGGAAGCCGCTTCTCGTTCACAACGGCACCGTTGGGAACACGGGCGAGCCCAAATGCTCCGCCAACACGGTTGGCCGTTGATGCGAGATGCCATGGCGCAGCGCAGTCTGTTGCTTTTTGACCTCGCGATGGATGTGCTGGTTCCGCCTTTAAGCCGCGTGGTGGCATTCACCGTATTGGGCGCAGTGGCTTCAGCGCTGCTGGTTTTTTTGACCTCGCACGGTCTCGTGGCCAGCGCAGTCTATGGCGTCGCCTTACTGTCGCTTGGCCTGTATGTGACGGCGGGTTGGTTGCACTCAGGTACGGGGCTGCGTGGCCTGGTCGACCTCTGTTTGGCACCCGCGTACGTCGCTTGGAAAATTGTACTCGCGATTCAAAAGCCGAAGAGTCAGAAACAAACTGAATGGGTGCGCACGACCCGTGAGGGAGAAAAACGACCATGACCGCCCCAGCCGGAGCGCAACAGCAGCTCTACCAACAGCTCCTCACGTGTCTCAAAGGTGACTGGCATTCGATGGTGGTGGTGCCTGCTGCTCCAGGCACATCATCAACCGTGATTGCCAACGCGTTGGTGGAACTCAGTGGCATGGTGCGCGGCAAGAAGGCCAAGCTGTTCAGCACCGAAGGCCTCGAAGTCAACGACGTCTCTCGCGTCATCGTCGAAATGATGCAGTTCATCGCTACCGACGGTTTGGCCATCGTGGCGATTGACCCGGTGATTGAAGCTCAATCGGGTATTCCGGTGACCTTGGCAGTCGACGTGGCCCTGTTAGTGGTGCACTTGGGCGTGACTGAAACCGTCGATGCCAAACGCACGCTCGCTGTGGTGGGCGCTGAAAAATTCATCGGCGCCGTCACCGTTGATTCAGCGCATGGCCCGAGTCACGAGTGAAATTCACGGCAACGGGAAAAGATTTCGCGGTCCTTTGAAGCGGTACTGCAGCGAGCGCGCGATGATGAGGCCGAGCAATGAAGCGGAATCTTGGCTCCCATCAATCGGAAAGCGGGGCAGCACCGCTTGAGGTTTTTCTTCGTCGAAGCGATAGGGCCGAGGCTCTGTGGTCCAGATGACGGCCTGACTCATTGAGCGCAGCCAGGCCACGTGACGCTCAGCGAAGTGATAGCGCGGAGTCCCAAAAGGAAATGCGAAGTGCTTCTGCGGGCCGAACAACCGTTCGAACTGTGCGGTGGAACGTTCGAAGTCGGCTTTGATGACATCGTCAGGCGCGTTGTTCGACGAGAGATGAAGATTGGTGTGGTTCCCCAGCTGTACATTGGGCAGTGCTTGAAGGGCTTTGAGTTCTTCGAGAGTGCACAACGCGTAGTCTTCGCGGCTCGCAAGCGAGCGGAGCTCGGCGCGAAGGTTTTCATGTTCCACCTGGGTTGGCGCCGAAAGTAACGAGAGAGCGGCGTCGCGCGGCTGACCCTCTTTGATTGATTCTTCGACCAAGTCCCACCGGAAGCCGACTCGCTTTTCAGTTTTTTCGGGGCAGATGAAGAAGAGAAAATTCACGTGGGGAAAGCGCGCCGCTCGGGTGCTGATGTAGTCGCCGGCGTCGCGGTAGCCGTCATCGAAGGTGACAGAGAGCCACCCGTTGGCTGGCCCCGGGCGTGACGAAAGGAGTGTCTCGATGAGCTCATCAAGTTGAGCAGGCGCTATCGACAGACCCTGTTGCCAATCGGTTGCGCGTGCCTTTGGCGCCACCCGATGCAGGCAAAGAGATGCAGCCAGGCCCCGGAGCGTTTGGCCCAGCACCACTTGCCGGGCGGGCCCCGGTGTCAAACGGCCCAAAAGGTAGGCGAGCTCTTCTTGGTTCATTCTCGGTCGTTCTTGGTTGCCTGCCATGTGCTGCGCGTACCATATGGTCCAAGTGACAATGAAGCGGCTCCGAATCGGGAAAGTTCCTATTGATGTGCTCTCTTTTCAAGAGGCACTTGATGCCATTGAACGCCTGGTTGAATCGAAGAAAGGCGGCTTTGTATTTACGCCGAATGTCGACCACATCGTCACGGTTGACGAAAACCCCGAATTTGAAGCCGCCTATCAAAAGGCTGATTTGTGTCTGGCCGATGGTACGCCGGTCGTTTGGGCCTCTCGACTTTTTGACACGCCTTTGCCTGAGCGAATTGCAGGTTCTGATGTGGTGGGTCCGCTGCTGGAACGGGCAGGGCAAAAAAAATGGCGGGTTGCCTTTTTAGGCGCCGGCCCAGGTGTGGCCGAGAAAGCCGCGGAGATTGCGCGTACGCGTTGGGGCGCCAATGTGGTGAGCACCGATGCACCGATGGTGAATCTCAAAGATGAAGCGCAGATTGACGCCATTGCTCAAAAGTTGAGCGCAGCCAAAGCTGATTTGGTGTTGATGGCCTTTGGGGCACCGAAACAAGAATTGCTGATGGCGAAAATTGCAGAGCGCGTCAAACCAGCGGTGATGTTGGGCATCGGCGCCAGTCTCGACTTCATTGCGGGCACCTTGAGCCGAGCGCCTGCGTTGTTTCGCAATACCGGTTTCGAATGGCTCTATCGGTTAGGTCAAGAGCCTCGTCGGTTGTGGCGCAGGTACCTGGTCAACGACCCCAAATTCGCCGTCATCTTGTGGCGGACGTTGCAAGAAAAGCGGCGCTCATAAAGTGTGGCTCACTGTTTCTGCGTGAAATGTTTCCAGGTGTGCGTGCCTAAATCTTTGAGGGCATTGCTCAGTGAGCCGGCTTCTTTGCGCACGCCTCGGAAATATTCGAGCCCATAGGTGAGCGTCGCGCCGGCGATGGCGGCGCGTTCGAAGGCTGGGTGCAGGGCGCGCGCTTTGTCAACCGTCTCGGCCGCTTTGTACGCGGCGCGCGAGAGGAACTTGCCGATGGGAGGAGCAGCAACGGCTGCGAGCAAGAGCCCGCGGGAGACGGGATTGACCAGAAAGAGAAAATGCCACGGGTCGGCGTCGGGGCGATCTGGGTGTTTGTGAGAAATGCGTGAATCGTAGACGCCGTAGTTGAAGTTTCGTTTGAGCCAGACGGAGAGATCCGTGTGGTCGCTGCGATTGGTGGTTCGCGCTTTTTCGGCGAAATACAACTTGGCTCCAGCCTTTTGGAGTCTGAGCCCCAGTTCGCGATCTTCTGAGCGATCGAGGGTGCGGTCAAAGCCGCCTACTGCCAAATAGTCTGCTCTGCGAAACGAGACATTGCCTGTGCACACCATGATGCCGTGCACTCCGGTGGGCTCGTCTTTGTAGCGAGCGACAAACTTCGAAAGTTGCTCAGCGTGAAAACGCTCAAAAAGGGGCTTGTCGTGCCATGAATCATCAGCGGCGATATGCCCTAACACCAGGGTGTGGCCCGCTTCGTGTGCGGTCAGATGCTCTTGAACGAACTCGGGTGGCACCAACATGTCGTCGTCAGTGATGATCACCACATCGCCAGTCGCTTTTCTGATGCCCGCATCTCGGGCCGCGGCTGCGCCTCCATTGGTTTGGGTGATGACGGTGAGGGCGAAGACATCTTTGCGTTGTTTCAGTACCGGCTCGACGCTAACGGTACTGCCATCGTCGACCACGATGACTTCGAAGCGATCTCCACTCAGCGTCTGCCTCCCTAAGGCGTCGAGCAGTTCCTGCAAGAGGGGCAGTCGATTGAAGGTGGAAATGACGATGCTGACTTTAAAAGCCATAGGAGCCTCAAATTGCCACTGCATTGAGCCAGCTGGAAGCAGCTTGTCGAATGGTGTCCTGCCATCGGCTATGGTTGAGACATGCTGAGCCCACTGACGACATTTTGGCGGTCTGTTCGAGCTGACTTTGGCACGGTGCAGCGCTACCGCGCCAAGTATCACGGAGATCAACGCTCATTGCTTCGAATGCCCGTCGATGCGGTGACGAGAATCGGCTTTCAGATGATGATTGCCATGCGCACCATGCGGCTTCTTTCCGACGCCAAAATTCCAGTGCTGCCGCAGATTGCGAGTCGGTTCATTCGCCACGCCTATGGCGCTGAGGTGCACTGGAATACCACTTTGTGTGATGGCATCGCCATCGTCCACGGCACGGGGTTGGTGCTGAGCCACCGCGCCACTGTGGGTGAGGGGTGCATTCTTTTTCACAATGTGACTTTGGGTGAAGGCATCGACCCAGAGACGCGAGAAGCAGGAGCTCCGACGCTGGGTCGTGATGTCCACGTGGGCCCTGGCGCAACCCTGCTGGGACCGATTCATGTCGGTGATGGCTCAAAAATTATGGCTGGCGCGGTATTGACCAGGTCGGTGCCGCCAGGTTCGCTGGTTCGCCCGGCAGAGTCGGTCGTCGGTGAACGAGCTCCCAGTCGGCCCAAGGCTGTTCGCTAGGTTTTTTGGTTCAGCCCGAAAACCATGGTGGTCCACGGTGCCAGACATTGAGTTTGCGAAGAGGAACTGCACAGCACTCGAAAGGGCTCTTCGATAATGGACGGGAGCGGCTCAGCTTTGTCGCTCATGTTGACCACGATAAGTCGTTGCTCTTCTGCGTGCCAGCGGCTGATTACGAGAACATTTCCAGAGGCTTTCGCTGACAGCTGCGCACGTGTTGCGTTGCGAAACACTGCATCATCGCGGCGCAAGGACAGCGCGCTTTGGTAGAGCTTCAAGATTCGGTCATGTGGAGGTGTGGCGCGTTCCGCCCAATTCAATTGAGAACGAAGGTACGTGGCTTCGTCTTGCGGGTCGGGAATCGCCAATTGCATTTCAGGTTCTGCGAATGCAGCAAATGCACTGAATTCTTTTCGCCGCCCGTCACGAATTTTGTCTCCGAGGTCGCGCTCATGGTCGGTGAAGAAGAGAAAAGGCGACGATGCTCCCCATTCTTGCCCCATAAAAAGGAGCGGGGTCATGGGAAGACAGAGAAAGAGCAACGAGATGGCGCAGTAGGCATCGACCGAAATGCTCGATGAGAGACGATCTCCGGTAGCTCGATTGCCGATTTGATCGTGATTTTGAATGCAATACACAAAGCATTC
>JAYUVR010000280.1:0-2911 GCA_043753955.1 Archangium sp.
GAATTGATCAGCGGCAATGCCCACGCCGGTGTCTTCAACCAAAATGCGGTAGCCCTGAGCATTGAGGTCAGGTTGCTGCTGCACTTCAGTGAGCGTCACTGCAACTCGGCCGCCCTTGGGCGTAAATTTGAGCGCATTGGTGAGCAAATTCACCATCACTTGCCGCAGGCGCTCTCTGTCGCCAACCACCATGGGCATCTTGGCGGGCAGCTTTGCTTCGAGCGTGACGCCCTTCTTTTGCACCTGAGGTTTTAAACTGGTGAGCGAGCTGTTGATGAGTTCCACCGCGTCCATCGGTTCGAAGTTAAGGCGTACTTTCCCCGCTTCGATTTGCGAAATGTCGAGAATGCTGCAGATCAACTTCAGCAGCGTTTCACCCTTTTCCATGATGGTGCGCACGTAGTCGACTTGTTCACCAGTCAACGGCCCCGCCAGCCCTTCAGCCAACATCTCTGAATAGCCGATAATGGAAGTCAACGGAGTGCGCAGCTCATGGCTGACGGTGGCCAAAAAGGCGCTCTTGAGGCGATCGAGCTCTTTGAGCCGCGTATTGGCCACTTCGAGTTTTTTGTTTTTATCTTCCAGTTCGCGGTTCGAATCGAGCGTCGCTTCGATGTGCAACTGAGAGGTCAGGTACATCTTCTGACCACCCAAAAGCAGCGTCTGCAGCAACTGACCGAACTGCAACATCACTCGGGCGATGGTGCCTTCAGGCGCTCTGCGAACCTTTTCCACCAACGGGGTGGCTTTACTCACGTCAAAGGCTTCAGAAATTTCAGTCAGCGTCGAGGGCGGAAAGTCTTTCAAGTCTTCCGGCATAAACGGCCCGAAGACGACGCGGCCCAACGTATCGCCTTCCCACAGCACGGGTACGATGAGGTACCGCAGGCCCGTAAAGCAGGGCACCGTCACCATGCCTTCGCCGCGCGTACCCATGTCGGGGCTCAGCACGGGCAAACGAGCGCCATGCGTGGTCGCGACGGGGCCGTCTTTCACTCGCCCGACGGTGGCCGTGCATCGCCGCCTGCCTTCAGGAAAGCTGAAGACGTACCCACAAAAATCTCCGTTACCTACTTTGATGTCAGCGAGCTTGGCGCCCTTTTGGTCAAAGACTTTGATGCCGACCCGGTAGAGCTCGACAAAACCTTTGACCACTTCGGTAAACGATTCGGTGTCGAGCATTTCGCCCAACGAGACTTGCCGCTGCAGCACCGATTCGACTGCTCTCACGCCACGCTCCCTCGCGGTTGAGCAGATAACCACTTTTCAAGTTCAGTGCCGCGCACGTCCATATTGGCGAAAACCTGGGTCAGAAACTCAGTCTCGCCCAAGCCGATGTTTTTGCTTAAATGAGCCCGCGCCTCAAGGCTGCGAAAGGCCATCAGCAGCACGGTGTACAAAGTTTCGAGCACGCCTACACCCCGAATGGCGATGGCGCTGATGACCGGTTCTTTCCCTTTTCGGCGGGTCTCTTCGATTTCTGCGTCGGTCTTGGTGTCGGGCAAATCTCGCTTATTGTACTGAATGACGACGGGAACTTGACCCTGGTCGAGGTTGTTTTCCTTCATGTTCTGAACCAGGTTCTTCCAGTACGCATTATTTTCGGCCGCGGCCGAACGTTGGCTGTCAGCGATGAAGGCGACAGCGTCTGCGCCTTGCAATACGATTCTGCGAGTGGCGTTGTGAATCACTTGGCCAGGTACCGTGAAGAGCTTGACCTTGACCTTGAACCCGCTGGAGCTATTGAAGAAAACAGGAAGGAGGTCAAAAAAGAGCGTGCGATCGTCGTGAGTCTCGACAGTCAACAGCCTCCCCCGGACCTCTGCATGCGTGCGTTGGTGCACCATTTGGAGGTTGGTCGTCTTCCCCGACAGGCCAGGGCCGTAGTAGACGATCTTGACGGTTAATTCGCGCTGAGCGTGATTCAGTTGCACAGGAGCCGATTGTGGGGCCAACCTGCCGACACGCCAAGAAGATCTCGTGCGTTTCGACGTTAAGTGTGCAGAAAAGCCACATTGGCCCCACTGTCAGAAGTAATGAGGTTCGTGCACGGAACCGAAGTTGGTGGTTAGGATCAAGTGTGGCCGAGCCGAAGAACAAGCTGAGGAGAGGCGATGACTGATAAGCAGCTCGAAGGCACGACGGGAACGAGCCCGACGCCCCCAATGGCGATGCCGACCGATTGGAAGCAAGTCAAGTTTGCAACCCCAACCGATGAAGACATGAATCTCCTTTCCGCTCTCCGCTCAGGGAGCGAGCCATGGAGATCGCGCAACGAGACGCAGGCGGAAAGTCTGGAGGCTCTCACAAAACTCCGGCCGTTTATTTCCGTCGGCAAACTCAACGGAAACGTCACTGGCTACGTCACCATCGAACGTGATGGTCCCGTGCCAGGTGCGGCCTACCTGCGCAACATCGTGGTCAAAACTGAGTATCGACAGAAAGGGTTGGGGCATGTGTTCCTCGACCAAGGCCTCGCGGTCGCGCGAGACATGAATCGCAAAACCTTGGCGCTCAGAGTGGACCCAGCCAACGGCCCAGCGGTGTCTTTCTATCGAAAAGTTGGTTTTACGACGGTGGCGACGGTGGTTTCAAAGAAGAGCGGCAAACTTCGGCTGCTTATGAGCCGAGAGCTCTAAAAAAGGTTCTACCGAGGTGCGTTAAAAAGCGCGCGCATCTCGGGGAAGGGCTGTTGCATCGCGGTGTGGTGACACAGCCCGATGCGCAAGCTGATGGTGGCTCCTGTACCCCAGGGCCACCACAGCCCGTACAGTTCAAACCGCCCCACTGTGCCTGACATCAATTTTTGGGTCGGCCGCAGCCCACCCGTACGCGCACAAATGTCTTGAAGCGTTTTCGGGGCCGATTTGAGCGAGCCCATGGTCCACACGGTGGGCAGCGTCAGCATGGC
>JAYUVR010000281.1:0-13184 GCA_043753955.1 Archangium sp.
TCACCTCTCAAAATGTGGGCATCAGTTGGCGCAATCGAGTACCGCTCGATTGTGATGGTTCAAGCAAAGGGTTTCTGCAGGCAGTGGGCTACGCCAACGAAATGATGGCGTCGGGTCAAGTCGCCATCGCTTCAGACGTGGGTGGGTTTGCGACGCTGCCCACTCCTCGCTTTGGCATAGAGGCATGCCCCGGCGCTCGCGGAGACATCGTGCGACGCGCCGGAGGTCGTATTCGAGCGCAAGCGTTGGCGCAGCGCCATGGAGTGCAATACCAAACACCGTTGACCTCGGTTGGTACTTGGCGTTTTGAACGAAAAGGCAGTGGTGAAGACGCAGCGTTTACCGGTGCAGAGGCACAGCGTTGGCTGCAATTGGCCAATAATTCTGTAGCACCGAAAGACGACAGTGCTGCTCAAGTGGTTGCCGAACGCGCGGCGGCGATGAACGAAGGTCCGAACGCACCATTACAGCGCTCCCGTGCAGGCAAGCGTGAGTTCGACGTCAATCTCGACGGCGTCGCCCACTACGGAATGTTGCCTGATTTCTTTCAAGACACTGCCAATGTCGCTCGCGCGCATGGAACCAAAGAGGCCCTGACGCCACTTTTTCGCAGTGCAGAATTCTATATTCAGATGTGGGAACGCATTGAGGCCAGGGCGGCAGTATTACGAGTTGGCCCCTGATGACTGTCTCCAAATGCGACGAGTGTCTCCTGTGAGTTGACAAAGAGCCCAGTGGCTCCGAGCGAGCTCGTCTGTCGCCTCTTGAGGCACGAGCCTTGCTCAGAAGCGCCTGGGCGTTGCACGGTCTCAGGCGCCTCTTTTTCTACAACGAGACCCTTAACGATATTTGGAGTCGGACAATGATGTTTCAGTGGAAAGCTGTAGTGCGCGTAGTGGCCCTTCTGGTGGGAATGTTTGCGGCCAGTTGTGGGCCATCTGTATGCAGCGGCAGTTCATGTGCTTGTGCAGGTGATGAGAGCTGCTCTTTTAATACTTGTGGTGCCAGCACCGCCGGGTGCAATTTTTCATGTGAGAGCAATGCAACGTGCACGGGCGAATGCGGCGCGAATTGCAATGTGAATTGTCATGGTAAATCGTGTACGCACACCGTTGGTGCCGGGTCGAACGTGGCCTGTCTGGGTGGAACCTGTGACATCACCTGCAATGGTGCCTGTACAGTCGCTGGAAGCCCTAAATTGACCTGTAAAGGTGGCACCACTCAATCAATAGGCGGGTGCATTTAGTCTCTTGAAGGCAGCGAGAGTCTATGTGCTACGCCATGACGAGTGACTCGGCGCAAAGACACGCATGGCACCCATTCGCTCGCGCGTGCCGACGAAACAGAGCAACCCTCTGGGTTACGTCTTTATGTCGTCAATGGCCCAGACTCTCGCAAGAGCATCAGCGTTGTCTCTAACAAGGCGTTGATTGGAACGGCTCCTGAGTGCGACTTGATTCTGGGAGATAGAACGGTTTCGAGGCAGCACGCCGTAGTGGAAAATGAAGGCGGCGTGCTGACCGTTCGAGATCTCAGCAGTCGCAATGGAACCACATACCACGGCGCGAAAATCACCAGCCTCAAGGTGCCGTGGGGGGCTCACCTGCTCGTAGGGCAAACGCAGGTTGCCGTGCTTCCCACGCAGGGTGTCAAACTCAAGGAACTCAGTTCTCGGTCTGAGCTGGCGGGTTTGGTTGGTGATTCATTGGCCATGAGACAGCTCTTCGCCGAAATTGAACGCCTTGCACCCACAGAATTGCCCGTGCTCATCACCGGGGAAACAGGGAGCGGGAAAGAAGGGGTCGCTCGAGCGCTGCACGCGCTGTCCGCACGGGCTGAGCACCGTTTTTGCGCATTCGATTGCGGTGCTGTGCCTCGTGAATTGATGGCGTCAACACTCTTTGGTCACGCGGAAGGTGCATTTACCGGGGCCGTCTCAGCGAATGCGGGAGCCCTCGAATTGGCGGGCGATGGAACGCTCTTTCTCGATGAGCTGGGTGAGCTGCCGTTGGAAATACAGCCTGTTTTGACTCGAGTGTTAGCGACGCGAGCGTTTTCTCGAGTCGGCGAGCACGCAGAGCGGCCCTTTCGTGCCCGAGTGGTGACAGCCACGCATCGGAATCTGCTCAAAGAAGTGAAAGCCAGACGCTTTCGCGAGGGGCTCTATCATCGAGTCGCCGTCGCCACGCTTGAAGTGCCACCCTTGCGAGAGCGCATTGAAGACTTGCGTACGCTCATTCACCATTTTGCGCAGAAATCGGGCACCACATTGAGGTTGCCGCCCACCGCGATGACCATGCTTGCGGCCTATCAGTGGCCCGGGAATGTTCGCGAACTCGAAAATGTCGTTCAGCGAATCGTGACCTTGGGCGCTGAGCTTTTTCTCGAAGAGCTCTTGCCAAAACACGCAGCGGGGCGAAGAGACAATTTTAAGGCTGCCAGAGAAAAGGCTCTTGAAATATTTGAGAAGACGTTTTTGGAAAGCGTGCTCGAAACGCACCAGGGCTCGGTCGCCGCTGCGGCCAAGGCCTCAGGCGTGACGCGCGCTTATCTCTATAAACTAATGAAGGCTCGAGGAATGTCTGTGCGTCGAGGTCAATAATACCCAGGCGGTGTGCTCTTGAATGAGGAGCCATTCGTACTATGGCTCCCGCGTGGTGATGCGATGCCCAGACGAAGAGACATTGGCACTCTGGCGAGAACCACAGGGTCAGCTTCAATTCACTCCCGATCTGCAGCATCATATTTCGTCGTGTAGAAACTGTGCTGAGCGACTCACGCTCCGGGCAGAATTGGCAATTCAGGTTCCTGAAGATGCCCCGCATGAATTTATTCGTGGCTCAATGTTGGGCCGATATCTCATCTTGGGGACTTTAGGTCATGGGGGCATGGGTGATGTCTACCTCGCCGAAGACCCCGAACTCGGCCGCGAAGTCGCGATTAAGGTCATCAAAAAAGGAAAGGCATCAAGTCCGACTGAAGGCGTGCGGCTTCTTCGAGAAGCTCAAGCGATGGCTCGTCTTTCCCACCCCAATGTGTTGCCGATTTACGATGTGGGTGTATTTGATGGCCGGGCTTTTCTCGCGATGGAGCGGGTTCAAGGGTGCAATTTGCGCCAATGGCTTTTTCGCGAAAAACGGCATTGGCGTGAGATTGTGAAGGTCTTCGTTGATGCAGGGCGCGGGCTTGAGGCTGCACACGCGGCGGGGTTGGTGCACCGAGATTTTAAGCCAGACAATGTTTTGATTGGTGAAGACAAAAGGGTACGAGTCACCGATTTTGGGCTCGCCCGAATCGAGCGATTGCAAGAGAGCTCATCTGAGCAAACCCAGACGGCAACTCCGCGCGCTGGATTGCTTGATGTTGCACTGACCGAAGAAGGAGCAACGCAAGGCACTCCAGCCTATATGGCTCCAGAGCAGCGGGTAGGAGTCAGCGATGCGCGAGCTGACCAATATGGGTTTTGCGTTGCGTTGTACGAAGCTCTCGCACGAGCCCTTCCTCCGAAAGACAATCAACCAGGTGTGAAGTCTTCCGAGTGGCGTGCACCTCTTCGAATACGCCGCGTTGTCGAGCGAGGTCTCTCGCGCGACCCAGCCTGGCGATGGCCGAGTATGAGTGCGCTACTCGCCGCTCTCGAAGAGAGAGCGGGTTTGGGTCTCAAGCAGCTACTTCTGACTGCGGCTCTGGGTATTGGGCTGTTGTCGTGGGTTGCGTTGAGAACCAATTCCCAGTGTGTACCGGATGAAGACTTGAAGAATCAGGTGTGGAGCGGCGCTCGACGAAAAACACTTCAAGCTGCATTTATGGCCACTGGACTTTCTGACGCGAATTCCAGTTGGGTACATGCGTCTCGGCGCGTCGATGATTTTGTCAACGAATTGAGCGCGCAAGGTCTTGCCGTCTGCAAGGCAACTCAAGGAAAAAGTGACCCCTCGGCAGACCCGCGTTTGCGTTGTATTGACGACCGAAAGAAAGAACTGGCTTCACTTTTGGCCTTGTGGGTTTCACCCGATGTTTCGACAGTACGTCGAGCAGTCGATGCAGCGGCAAGTCTGCGCCGCTCACCAGAATGTACAGATATCTCTCGGCTGACCGAGCAACCTCTTCTCCCTCGTGACTCGCCTTTTTTCGAAAGAGCAGAGCTGATTTCACAGCAGCTCGTGCAGGCGAAGGCCCTCCAAATCTCAGGTCGCTATGGAGACGCTGCTCGGGTGGCCACGGAAGCGCTATCGACCGCGAGAACTCTTTCATACCCACCTCTTCTCGCTCTTGCGTTGAGTCGTGCTGGCACAATTCAGATACTTCTTCGAAATTTGGGCACAGCCCAAGACTTATTGGTGGCTGCATTGCGCGAAGCAGAATCTGCGCGGTTGGACTACGTGCGCGTAGAGGTCGTGACAGGGTTGATTCAAATTGCCGCCTATCAAGACGACTACCGAGGCGGCATGCATTGGGTAGAACTTGGGCAAGGAATTGTTCGTCGGGTGGGCGCTGATGAATACAGCCAAGGACAGTTTGAGGGGGCGACGGGCCTGTTTTATGCGCGGGCCGGAAAAATACGTGAGGCACGGGAGCATCTCCTGAAGGCCCAAAAGCTGTATCAAAGTTTAAGTGAGCCATTGTTGTTAGCCAGAACACTCACACTATTAGGTCAGCTCGAAAATCTGGCGGGTCGCCCTGGCGAGGCCGCAAACATACTTCGAGATGCCCTGGACTCTTTGAAGACAGAAGTGAGTCCAGTACACCCGCTGCTAGCAACGGCCATGTATGGCTTTGCAGAAGCCGTCTTGGTTCTCGGTCACGCTCGAGAAGCGCTCACCCTATGTCAAAGTGCTCTTGAAATTCAGTCGCACAACGCCGGTGCGGCGGTGCTCGCCGGCAAGAGCGAAGAAGTCTGTATTGGTAAATCGATGATTGCTTTAGGCATGTCTCAAGAAGCTGTTTTGCTTCTTGAAAAGGGTAGAAAAGACTACGAACAAGTCCCCGAATCAGATGAAGAAGGCAGTCGATACCTGCATCGCTATTTGAGCATTGCTCTTTCAGAAAGCGGCCGAGTCGAAGACGCCCGACGTCTCTTACAGCCAATGATTGCCAATCGTCGCGAGCATCTTCCCGAACGAGAGAATGAGCTCGGGCAAGATCTCTGGGCTTTCGGAAGAATGCTCATCGCCAATAAGGAATTCAGTCGCGCTGTTGAAGCGTTGCAGGAAGCCAGGACCCACGTCGTGCATCATGGGGGCAATGACAATCTTCCCTCCATCATCTTCTTTCTGGCGCGAGCCCACGCTCAGCTGGGCCAACAGCGTCAAGCATTGGCGCTTTTTAAGGAGGCCGTTTCATTGATGGAAGAGAAGGGAGGGCCCGCGCAGCCTGCTTTGGCAGAATCTTTGGCGCAGATAGGTCAAATACATTTGCGCATGCACCGGGAAGATCTCGCCGCGATTCCCTTGCGCCGTGCATTGCTCTTGGCCGAACAGGGGGAAGGAAACCCCAAGACGCTTGCGCGACTGCGAACTCAAGTCTCGGCACTCAACCCACAATAAAGACATGGCGGTCAGGGAAAAGACCCGATACCCGTCGCTCGCTTTGATGAATCAATTCCGCGCCAGTTCCGAACTTCGTGACTTGTGGAAGCTGGCATTGCCCCTGGCCTTAGCTCAGGCAGGACAAGCCTTGATGGGGCTGGTTGATACAGCGGTGTTGGGCCGCCTTTCTGCAGTGGCACAGGCAGGTGCAGGCCTTGGCAATTCATTGACCTTCACCTGCTGTTTTTTTGGAATGGGCGTGATGATGGCGCTCGACCCGCTCATTTCACAGGCCATTGGTGCGGGTGAGGTTGCCAGAGCGAGAACGCACTATTGGCAGGGCGTTTGGCTTGCGCTTCTCACCAGTGTGGTGGTGATGGCCATGATGATAGGTCTGTTGTTCACACTCGAGCCATTCGGAGTGGATCCCGCTGTCGCCGCTGGGGCGCGCGAATACATGTGGTGGCGACTCCCGGGTGTGGCCGGGTTGTTGCTATTTGTTTCGGCCCGCAGTTATTTGACCGGCATCGACAAGGCTTCGGCGGCCTTCTGGGCGATGGTGGTGGCGAATGTGGCCAATCTCGGCCTCGATCTCGTCTTGGTCTTCGGGTTCGGCCCTATTCCCGCTCTTGGCGTCGCCGGTGCGGCCACCGCAACGGTGCTGTGTACCTGGCTTCAGTTTGGGCTTTTGTTGCTTGGCTTTGACCCGGCGCCCGAAGGGACTCAACGGAAGTACGACTCCAGCGAAGTGGGGCGCGCGCTTCGTATCGGAGCGCCCATCGGTTTTCACTTTATCGCCGAATCGGCTGTCTTCTCGCTCACGGGTTTGTTTGCCGGCAAGTTAGGCGCCATTCCCGCGGCCGCGCATCAGGTGGCACTCAATTGGGCCAGCATCACGTTTTGTGTCGCGTCTGGCATTGGCGCTGCGGCAGCGACTCGGGTGGGCTGGAGCATTGGCCGCGATGACACTCCTGCTGCACGCAGGGGTGGATTCACGGCCTTCGCCAGTGGGGTGGTCTTTATGGCTTTATCGTCGCTGCTGTTTGTCGTTATCCCACGGCCGATGGCCTGGCTGATGTCAGAAGATGCTGCAGTCATCGACACCGTCGTTGCGCTTTTTGTGGTGGTGGCGGTTTTTCAAATCTCAGATGGTGTTCAAGCTGTGGGAGCGGGCGCGTTACGTGGCACTGGAGACACCACGTTTACTTTTTGGGCCAACATCGTCGGCCACTGGGCCATCGGTTTTCCCGTCGCGTACCTCTTGGGCATCAGAGGCCCATTCGGAATAGTCGGTTTGTGGTGGGGGCTTTCAGCAGGGTTGACGGCAGTCGCCGTAACCTTGGTGGTGCGTTTCAATTTCACCACCAAAAAACGAATTGCACCGCTCGCGAATGTTTAGGGAACGGGTATTTCTCCACACGAGACGTAGACGCTGTTGTTGCGTACATCGTGCAGATTGATGATCCACTCGCCCGTCTTGAAATCTTTGAACGTAAGACCTTCGACTTGGGTGGTACTGCCGACTCGGCCTGCCTTGTCGGCCAAGAGGGCAATGGGTTGAAGCGGAGCGCGAATGATGCCGACCTCTCCGCAGTTGCCTTCGTGAATGTGTGCATTTTGAGCGCCCACCACATCAGGAGCGCTCGTTTCCACAGTGACGGTCATCCCGCGTTCGCCCCGGTCGACCAATACTGCGAAGCCAGTTTGCCCTGAATTGTTGTCAGAATTCATGGTGACCCGAAGTTCTTTCGGGCCACACCCAACCAGCATCGTCGCCAGCAACAGCCATTGCCTTTGGTGCATGGAGACTCGCGTCATACGACATGTCGCCCTGAGAAGCGCTGGTGCTTATTTCCACCCGCGCACAATGGTGGGCGAATACCGCATCCACGCTCCGGGTTGTTGCAACAGGGCGTGCAGTTCTGCGGTTGCTTCTTGAATGAGGGCCAGAGATTGGCTGCCCAAAGATTCGTCGAGGCCCTCAAAGATTTCGGCGAACTCTTCTACGAAGTTTTTGAAAAAGGTCGGGTTGCTCGAGTCACCGCGTAATTGAGGTTGTTCGACTTCGAGTGTGCTGAAGCCGACCTCTTTGAAAAGCTGACCGAGGCGTTTGCCGATGAAGGGGTCTCCTCCGCCTCGCAACTGAGCCTCATTGAGCTGATGAAGAACGCTCTGCGCTGCAGGGCATTTGGGGTTGGTGTCGAAAGTGTTGTTGTCGACTTCGATGAATTGGCAAAAGCCGTCGGGTTTCAGTACTCGGCGAACTTCAGCCAGTATGGGAAGCGGCTTTTCTACGTGTTCCAACAACCAGCTGCAGTGCACGCGATCAAAGGTGTCGTCAGCAAAAGGCAGTTGCGTGGCATCGCCTCTCAATACGGGTAGCTGCGGGTGATTTCGACGTGCGGCCCTCAACTGGGATTGAGACACATCGATTCCGACGAGGTGTGCGCCGGGGCAGGCCTGTTGAAGCCGTGTTCCCATCGCGCCGACGCCCGTTGCGAGATCTAAAACGCGCTGCTTCGCCTGCAAAGCCAGGGTCGAAAAGGTGAACCCTGAGACGAATGCTGCTTGCTTCTCTAGCCGAGCGACTTCTCTCGCGTCGGTGCCTCCGTGAACGTATTCGGTAGGTGCCATGAAAGGGTGATAGCGCGGTACCAGCGCGTTGACTGCTCTGGCTTGAAGCGGGGTCAAAAAAACAAAGTGTTTCAATAGCTTTCCTCGTTGATTGAGAAAACGAGGCAACTCTATAAGTGCTCTATTCGATAATTGAAGACCATGAGCCGCTGGAGCTTGCCTTGACCTCAATTTCTACAAAACAACAAGTTGTAACGACGGATTTGAATCTGAAGAACATTAAGGAAAATCCATCGAGTGTAGTGGGCAAGGAACTCGCGGTACCCCAACAGCCAGACACCACGATTACGATCTCGATGGAACCGGTGAGTGGCCCAGATGCAGGTAAGAAGATCGCGGAACTTGTCATTGAAAAGAGCGTTTACGAAGATGGGCAGGGGCGGCGTATCAAGACTGAGCTGATCGGCCAGCAAGTCGGTGGAGTTACACAGTATGTGGCTGGCTCTCTCGGCTACACCGTCAACGACCAAACAGTGGAACTCAATGCCAAGGCTGATGGAGCAGGTGGGCCACTGCGGATCACAGACGCGACAGTGACTGAGACAACCGGCAAGTAAGAACGTTAATTTTTTTAGAAAGTCGTAAATCGAGACGGAGGCGTTGTTCTCTTTAAGGGCCCTTCATCGCCCAAGAGTTCATGCCTTCGTTTTGACGTTTCACCCGCCCATTCGTCCTTCAAACAACTACCTGACACCAGGGTGGGACTGACGCGACCACCGTAAAGAGCTGATTTGTTCGCATCACTCAGGTGCCGCTCCTAGTGTTTGATGACGTTGCCTCATTCGGTGCTCATGTTGAGCACCGACGTAGACAGATGAACCCTCATTCCAGCCCAAGAGAGTTCTCGTGCTCATCTTCATATCGATTCTATTCTTCGCGACAGCAGCCGTTGCAGGTCTCTACATGGCGACCCGTATTCTCACGGGGAATCGGCCGCCGCTCCCAGTTGCGCTCATGCATGGAGGAGCCGGCGCTACAGGTCTAGGCATATTGACTTGGGCTGTCTTGTCGAGTGGGAGCTTTGGCTCTCCGGCATTGGCGCTCTCGGTTTTAGGGTGCAATGCGTTGCTGGGTTTCTATCTCTTCTCAAGACATCTTCGTCAAAAGCCTTGGCCAAAATTCGCCGTCGTGACCCATGGTTTTGCTGCAGCCATTGGTTTTTCAATGATTGTCATTTTTGCGTTGACTCGAGAAGACGATGCTCCGCCAACCTTGAAGTTTGATGCGGTACCGGTAGCCGAAGTCAAAGCGGCTCCAGCTGAGGCTGTCAAAGTAGCGATAACCCCCACGCCTGCACCCGAGGTGAAGGAGGTACCTACAGTGGCTCCTCCCACGCAGGTGCCACCAGCGGAAGTAAAGGTCGCGAAGGCGCCACCTGCAGAGGTGAAGGTCGCACCAATCGTGAGGCCTGCACCTGTTTCACCAATTGCAACCACATTCACATTTCCTGCTGAATTCATGCACAATGCAGTCGATTTTCCCGACATTTCAAGTGAAGAGCTTGAGCAAACAAAAACGTGGCTCAATCGGTGTTCGGGCCTGATTCGAGCTGTCGGTCACACCACCCCCAAGGGTTCAGATGAAGGCAATTACTATGTGGGGTTGGGTCGAGCGATGGCGGTACGCCAATATCTAGTGGGCCAGGGAATTAAACGGCGGATACGCGTGCAGAGTGCCAAAGACGCACAAGATGGCCCGGTGATGCACGACAGAAAAGTGATGCTGTGGTGCGATTCGAAGTCGTAGCAATTGAACACTTGCAGGGGCGATTGTTTTCATGAGTTTTAATAAACTAGACATGGGCACGGAGGTTCGTGACGAAGACATCGAAGCAATCGAGCCGACCAATGCCATTGATATTGAGATCACTGGCTTAGCGGGCGTACGAGCTCGCCCGGCTGCACCCACTCCTCCAAAAGCTGGCGATGTGATTGGGCACTATGAGCTCATTCGTTTATTGGGCAAAGGAGGCATGGGCGAAGTGTTTCTAGCGCGCGACAACAAATTGGGTCGCCGAGTCGCAATCAAGTTTTTGCACGCCGCCGATGCCGAAGTAGGGCGTCAGTTTATTGCCGAAGCGCGAGCGACGGCGCAGTGCAATCACGAGAATATTGTCGTCATCTATGAGGCAGATACCTTAGATGGTTGGAATTACATGGTTCTGGAATATCTCCAGGGCTTGACTCTTCGAGAAGTTCTGCAAGATCACAAACCGTTGCCTCCCGCTCGCGCGATCGAGCTGATTATTCCTGTAGTGAAGGCATTGAGTTGTGCGCATGAGCAAGGCATCGTTCATCGCGATCTCAAGCCAGACAATATTTTTGTAACCACGTCTGAGAAGGTGAAGGTGCTTGATTTTGGTATCGCCAAAATCATGCATGCTGAGGCCGATGCCGCTGCGGGCAAGTTGCTCATGGGCACATTGATGTACATGTCGCCTGAGCAATGGGGCGTGGGCACCATCGACCATCGCTCAGACATTTGGGCGGTGGGCCTGTTGCTCTACCGCATGTTGGCCGGCAAACACCCCTTTCACGGCAAGCGAGGCCCTGAACTCGCAGAAACGGCTGAGCTCACGAAGCCAGTCCCTCGGCTGCAGACGGTCGCCCCCGGAGTGCCTCTGGGCTTGGCGCAAGTGGTCGACCGATGCCTTGAAAAATCGGCCAGCGACCGATTTCCTGACGCTCAGTCGCTGCTGCATGCGCTCGAACCTTTTGAAGTCGGCCGCATCAATCGGACCTTGAAGGAAGGTGAAACCCCGTATCGAGGGTTGGCTAGTTTTCAAGAAGCCGACGCCGCACGTTTCTTTGGCCGCACTCAAGAAGTGGCGACGTTCATCTCTCGCCTTCGAGCGCAACCTTTGTTGGCTGTCGTAGGCGCCTCAGGCGCTGGAAAGTCGTCTTTTCTACGCGCTGGAGTGGTGCCTTCACTCAAAAAGTCTGGGGAACGCTGGCAGACCATTGTGGTTCGGCCTGCACGTCGCCCACTGGAAGCTTTGGTCGACGCCCTGACTCAAATCAATCTGAGCGCTCAAGTCGCACCCGATGACCTCGACGCCCGAGAGAAGTTGGTCACCCGGCTACGGCGAGAACCCGGCTACGCAGGAGCCGCATTAAGAGCGCACGCTCGAGCAACGGGGTTGCACGTATTGCTCTTCGTTGATCAATTTGAAGAGTTGTACACGCAAGTCACCGACGCTGCCGAGCGCCTCACCTTTACGACCTGCCTGAGCAGTATTGCTGACGACGCTTCTTCTCCTGCGAGAGTAGTGATTTCTCTGCGGGCCGATTTTCTTGATCGCGTCAGTGAAGACCAACGCTTCATGACTGAACTGAGCCAGGGGCTCTTCTTTCTCACCGCACCCCAGCGCGAAAGTTTGGCCGAAGCCATGGTTCAGCCCGCTGAGATGGCGGGCTATCATTTTGAAAGCAACGACATCATTCAAGACATGCTGTCCCACCTTGAATCGACGCAAGGGGCGTTGCCACTGCTCCAATTCGCAGCCAGCAAACTGTGGGATGCCCGTGACACCACTCGCCATTTGCTCACCGTTGAAAGCTATAAAGCCATGGGCGGCATTCAAGGCGCTCTCGCGGCCCACGCTGATAGCGTTTTAAGAGAATTGTCGCCCCAGGCCCAAACCTTAGCTCGCACCGTGCTGCCTCGGTTGGTCACTCCAGAGCGCACTCGCGCTTTGGTTTCCATCGAAGAATTGAGCGAGCTGTCTCACGATCGCGCTTCGATTGAACAATTGATTGACCGACTGGTGCGCGCTCGGTTGCTGATGGTGCAAACGAGCGCAGGCAATGCCACCGTTGAATTGGTGCATGAGTCTTTGATTGTCGGTTGGCCGTTACTTCGACGTTGGCTTGATGAAGGGCGCGAAGACCTCGCTTTTCGCGAACAACTTCGAACCACTGCCCGTCAGTGGGACACTCGTGGCAGACCTTCGGGTTTGTTGTGGAGCGGCGATTCACTTGAAGAGGCGCGAATTTGGAGAGCCCGTCACGGTGGGAATTTGCCCGGTAAGGAAGCGGCGTTTCTCGATGCGGCGTTCTTCCTGGCCAACCGCGCTCAACGAATCAAACAAGCATTGGTCAGTGGAACCATTGCTTTTTTGTTGCTGATTGTCGCCGGCGGCGGCGTGGCGCTCATTCAAATGCAACGCGCGGAACAGCGTTCAAAAGAGAACGCCAATATCGCTGAGCGCGAAGCGCACCGTGCTCGGGCCGCAGAGAGCCAGATGAAGCTGCAGTTGCAGCAACTCAATGTGGCACCAGCGCCTGAGGCGAAGCCCACTGCGCCTTAGAAAAGTTTCTGTTTGAGAAAGACACTGCGCAGGTACTCAACCGACTGTGCATGTGCATGCACAGCTGGCGGTGATTCGTACGCGCTCAACTCGCTTGGCTCGAACATTGCTCAACGCCTGAGCCACTTGAAGCGAAGTCTCCTTCGCTCTTTCGAAAGAACTTGTATGAAACAGAGCATTCAGAATCTTGTTGTCGTTGTCAGTTGCGTGTTTGGGCTTGTGGCTTGTCAGCCTCCGGCAGTGAGTTGCGATCTGTCGGCGCCGCAGTGTGCCGATTCGTCCATGAAGTGTTTTCCGAGTGGTACTGGAATGACAGGTGTGTGTGCTGAGCCTGGCTCGGTTGCCACTGGAGGAACATGTAAAAATGTATTGGCCGAAGTCCCTGACTGCGTGGCCAACAACGTCTGTCTCAACGTGGGAGACAGCACAGCGACCACCAAAAAATGCATCGCCATGTGCAACCCTGATGGGGGTGCACCTCAATGCAGCAGTGGCTCATGCACGCACGCCAATGGGGGCAATTTCTCGTATTGCTACTGAACCAATCTATTTGCCTGCCTCTTGTTTGCTCTCACCCTCAAGAGGCACCCATTTCGCATCACGGTTTTTCCAAACCGTACCTTGAATGACAGACTTCGCTTGGGGGTTGCCAGTACCTCCATGAGGCGCCGCGAGCACTTCTGATTCAGCCTCGATGGTGCGTGAAAGTTGAG
>JAYUVR010000282.1:0-3111 GCA_043753955.1 Archangium sp.
GGAAAGCCTGGGTGTTCGCTGTGCGACGAGGCCATTGAGCTGCTCGATGAGGTGAATCTCGATTCTCGCCTTGTCATCGTGCGATGCAACATTCTTGAAGCTCCTGCATGTTGAAGCGCAATTCGAGGCGCTCGACGCCTTCGATGACCAGCACCGGAATTCGATAGCGATACCGCTCAAACAATTCCACCGATTCAAGAATGTTGCATCGCACGATGACAAAGCGAGAATCGAGATTCACCTCATCGAGCAGCTCGATGGCTTCGTCGCACAACGAACACCCAGGCTTTCCATAGACGTAAATCTCGATTGGCATGACAATGACGACAATGCGTGGACTCGGCGGCGATTTCGCAACGATGCCTCTGAAAGACTTGGTCGTCTACCTCTGGAACCGTCGAGCGACGGGTCAGTTGATGCTCGAATACCACGGAGTTCACAAGGAAGTGCTGCTCGACAGTGGGAATATCTACAACGCGTCATCGAACCTTCCTCGTGAGTATTTGGGCCAGTACCTCATCAATTTAGGTCACATCAGCGAAGACCAATTTCACAAGGCCTACGACACCCAAAGAGAGACCCAAGTCTTCTTAGGCCGCATTCTCGAATTGATTGGCGCCGTCGACCAAGCCACCCTCGAGACGGTCTTGAGCACCAAGTTCAGAGAAACGGTGCTCGACGCCTTTCACTGGACGGAAGGCACCTTTCGTTTTGATAACGGCAAGAAGCCTCCGCAGGCCGATGGGTTTCGTGTCGACGTGCCCTTGATGGAAGTTTACAAAGAAAGTGATTTCCGGGTACGAGCTTGGGAACTGATGCGCACCGCCTTCCCATCAGGAGCCTGCACGCTCGAGCTCATCGAAGAAAATCTCGAAGAGCCGCCCAAGCCAGGCAGCATCGACGAAAAAATATTTGCCGCCATCGCCGAGCGCCAAAGCATCGATGAGATGGCGCTCAAGCTGCACGCGACAGACTATTTTATCTACAACCGTCTCTACGCGTACTTCCACATGGGCGCGCTTGCAGTGCATGAGCCCGAACTCGATGTGGTGGTCGACGAAGGCGTTGGCGACAATCTCACCGCTGAACAAACGGTGCAGAACGCCCGGGTTCTGGCTGAAAAACTTCAGTATCGCGAAGCCTGGTCTCTGGCCAAGCGCAGTAATGATCTCGTCCCCACGCTCGAAGCCACGCTGCTGATGAAAGAAATCGATGAAGCTTGGCTTCCCAAACTTAAGACTGAGTTTGTTTCGTCAGGTCGCGTGCCCAGCATGCTCATCGGGCCCGATCAAATTGAAAAGCTACGCCTCTCGGCTCCCGAGCGGTATCTGCTCTCGCGCGTCGATGGCAAGCGCGACATCGAATACATTTTGCGCATTGCCCCGCTTCGCGAATTCGAAGCGCTGATGGCCTTCGACCGTTTCGTCGCACAGAAGTGGATCCGCCTGATCTAAATGTGTGACAGGGTGCCCCCCGCATGGAGGACATCTCAGAAATCAAAGTCGTATGGAAAGCAGAGACCAAACGCGCGCTCACCAGCGGTCGAGCCTTCGTTCTTCTCATCTTGTTCTTACTTTTCGTCGGTCTCGCGCTGACAGTGGTGGGCTTCTTCAACCATCAAATTAACGGCACCTTTGAGCAACAGGTGGCCACTGCCGGCGTCGACTTGGACCAAGCGAAAGAACAGCTGGGGTCGGCCAAGAAAAAGTTCCTCGAGACGTTCGTCACCAACGATGAAGCGATGCTCGAATCGTTAGCCGCACTGCCCATCGTGCTGCTGGTGGTCTTCAAGCTCACCTTGCGTTTTCTTCCACTCTTCATCGCCTTGATGGGTTTCGATCAACTCGCCGGCGAAGTCGGCCCCAAATCAGTGCGTTTCTTGGTGGTGCGAGCCCGGCGAAATTCAATCATCTTGGGTAAGCTCTTGGCGCAGCTGACCTTGTTCGTGCTGTTGATGAGCATCTGTACGGCAATGATGGTGCTGGTGGCCAAAGCACTCAATGCAGATTTCGCCATGGGCGATGTCGCACTGTGGACTTTGAAGTTGATCATCTCTTCGCTGGTGCTCTCATTGGCCTATCTGGCCCTCACTGCGCTCTTCAGCGCCGTGGTTAAACAAGGCAGCGTCAGCCTGGTGCTCAACATCATCGCGCTTTTTGTCATCTGGTTCATCGCGCTCTTGGGAGAAGCCTTTCGTTTCCCCGGGGAAGAGGCGGCGGCCAATACCTTGGCCATGCTCAAAAGCGAATCGGTGTTCGCCTACTTTCGGTACGCCTCAGTGTGGCACTTCGGAGATGACCTGTTGCACCCTCACTGGGTTCGCTTTCTAACGGCGGCCCTGGTTCACCTCGGCTATGGGCTGACGTTTTTAGGCCTGGCTCAACTGGCGTTGAAAAAGAGAGACTTGTGAGCGCCGCCATTGAAATCAGTCATCTGAGTAAGCACTTCGGTTCAAAAGCCGCGGTCAATGACGTCAGTTTTAACGTGGAAGAAGGGCATTGCTACGGCCTCATCGGCCCGAACGGAGCGGGGAAAACCACCACCTTTTCCATGATGTGTGGCTTTCTGTTCCCTTCGGGTGGGAGCATTCGCGTGTTGGGTGTCGACCCTACTGAGCCTGGTGCGTTAAAGCATAAGGTGGGCGTATTACCTCAAGATGCCGTGCTGCCGCCGCTGTGGCCCGTCGGCGCTTTGTTGACATATTACGCCGAACTCTCTGGGCTGCCGAACCCAGAAGCCGAGGCCAAAACAGCGCTTGACCGAGTGCAGTTGCCCGAAACATGGAAAGTGCAAGCAGGAGCCCTCTCTCACGGCATGCACAAACGCGTCTCGATGGCGCAAGCGCTTATGGGTTCTCCGCCGGTCATTTTTCTCGATGAGCCCACCGCGGGCCTTGACCCGAAAATTGCGGCCTCGGTGCGCGGCGTCATTCGCGAACTCAAAGGCAAACACACGGTGGTGGTCTCGAGCCACAATTTGGTCGAACTCGAAGAGCTGTGCGACGCGACAGCCATTTTAGACAAAGGCCGTTTGGTCAATGCCTCGAGCATGGCTGAATTGACTGGGCAGATGGCTGAGTTTCGCGTGCAAATCGCCCGAGGTCAGGTGCCC
>JAYUVR010000283.1:0-12258 GCA_043753955.1 Archangium sp.
GTTGATGAAATTGTCTTTCCAGCCGATGGCGGTGTTCTTCGCCATGATGGTGATGCCCTTTTCGCGTTCCAAGTCATTTGAATCCATGACTCGTTCTGCGACTTGTTCGTTTGAACGAAAGGCACCTCCCTGGCGCAACATGTGATCGACGAGGGTTGTTTTGCCGTGGTCGACGTGAGCGACAATGGCGACATTGCGGATTTTTTCTCGGGGGAACATCTCGAGGCGCCTTTCGCAGGTTCCTTGCCGGAACACAACCGCTTGGGCGGGTTCGACGGGACGAGGTGGCGTAAAAGAGCTGCTGCTATCAATGGTTACAGAAAAGCGTCGCGGTGGTTCGGGCAGCTCCAAAAGCCAATAAACGGATTCCTGGCCAAGAGCGCTTCGAACTGAAACGTCAAAATTTGAAAAGCAACCAGAACGTACGCGCAGGTTCAGCGAGCTCACAGACCATGAGGCTAGTGCCCATGTCGGTGATGAACATCCGACACATGAGGGTGGTCATGGGTCAGCTCAACGTGTCGGTGTGGATGGCTATGCGGTTCCACCGCAGCGCCTGCATGCTCGTGTTGATGATGTTCGTCATGCTCGTGCACATGGTCGTGGTCCATTAACTCGTGTGTATGAACGTGAACGTGGCGGGCACGAATCAGCAGCGCGATTCCGGCCGCCATGATGCTCGCGCCAACGATGTCGGTGGTAGTTAGGCGCTCACCTAGCAACGGCACCGCGACAACCGCCCCGATAAATGGCGCCGTTGCGAAGTATGCTGCTTCTCGGGCGGCACCGACGAGCCTGAGCGCGTACATATCAAGCACGATGCTCACCCCGTAGCTGACCGCGCCCAACCCCGTGGCTGTGACCACCGTCGTCGCCGCGGGGAACGGATGCCCCAGAGCAACTGCCGCCATCAGCATGCAAGCGCCAGCGCCGAGGGCCTTGATGCGAACAGTGGCGATGGGATCTCGAACCGAAAGGCGTTGCGTCAGATTGTTGTCGACTGCCCACGAGGCACACGCACCGGCGATGGAAAGAGCGCCCAGCCAGTCGGCGTGGACCTCGTCGCCACCCCTCCAACCCACCGCCACTGCGCCAGAAAGTACCAACAAGGCACCGGCGCCACCTTGTCGGCCCAGGTGCTCACGAAAGAGCAGCAATGCGATGATGACCGTGAACGGCCCCTCGAGGTTCAACAGCAGAGAGCCTGCGACACCTGACACGCGCGCCAGCCCCCACAGCATCAGGAGTGGGCCCAGCACGCCGCCACAAAGAATCACCCCAACCAGAAGCCAAATGTCCTCTCGCTTGGGTGCGGCTTCGCGCCGCTGCTGCCGCGGGCGAAAGTGAGCCAGTACGCCGAAGAGCACGAGACCGGTTCCGCCGCCAAGATAGAGGAGCGCCGAAAGTACGAGTGGGCCGGTGGAGCCGAGCAGGCTTTTTGCCATCGGCGCACTCATTCCAAACAGCGCTGCCGCTGCCAGGCCGCATGTCGCTCCTTTCGCTTCGTTCGTCACGGGCTCTCCCGAAGATGGTGCTACAGCATCTACTATTGACCATAGCAGGACCGCCCACTAGAAAAGTGTCGATGCAGGCCAAGTCGACATTCCAGCCGCTGGGCGAACTCGAGCAGGCGGTGATGAACATCGTTTGGGCCCACTCTCCCGCGACGGCACGCGAGGTGTGCGACCGAATGCACGGCCGACGAGAACGCGCGTACACCACCATTATGACGACGATGGATAGGCTGCACCGCAAGGGCTTGCTCCATCGAGAAAAGGACGGGCTAGCCTGGCGGTATCAACCGTCGCTGGACAAGAACGGGTTCGAGAAGGCGCTTGCAGACGGCATGGCGGCGGGCATTCTCAGAGCCCACGGCGAGTTAGCGCTCGCTGCCTTCGTGGACGCTGCCGCTCGCGTCGATGAGTCGATGCTGGACCGCCTCAGGCAACTCATCGAACGTCGCCGTAAGGCCCGAAAGTGATTTCCCTTCTCGTCTTCATCTTGGAGTGCGCGGTCACCGCAGCCTTAACCGGCACCGCCGTTTCGGCGCTGGTGGCTGGCCTGCTCGTTATCGCGCGGCCCCTGCTTGAGAGAATGACGCCAGCGAAGCGGGCGGACCTTACGTTCATGCTCGCCACGGCGCCCGCGGCCCTGGCCTTTGCCGTTGTCGTGGCCGCCGCGATGAGCGTTCCAGCATCGGGCAACCCAGAGTCAGGCGTTGCAACGTAAGTCGTATTTAACTTGTCACCATCGTGCTCCAGGGCCGACCGGGATCCACACCCAAGCAGCAACACGACACCCATAGCGAAGGCAATTTCATGACCCGCATAGCCCCCACTTAGACGTGCGTGACGCCACTCCCTTCTTTTCTGGCAGTTTCTGACATTTTTTTCCTCGCATATGATGTGTGATGTCGTAGCCGTTGGACTACGTCACCTGGCCCCTCGCGCCGATTGCCCAACTGCATCATCGAAAAAAGCACCGCCATACCTTGCGGGTCAGGATCACGTTCTAAACCTGAGACTTAGGTTATAGGAAGGCCAATGGCTGATACCGACTCCCGCACAGGCCTCGTCTACTTCACCAAAGAACTGCTCGATTGGACCACCAAAGTCCACGCGCCACATGATGCAGCGTTGCAACGGGCTTTCGAGGCGCCAAGCCTGCACAAGATGCCGCCCATTCAGCTCGCGCCGTCAGAAGCGAAGCTGACGGAACTCATTCTCCGCCTAGCAGGGGCGAAAAAAGTGGTCGAAGTGGGCACTCTCGCAGGCTATTCGGCGCTGCGGCTCGCCCGCGCATTGCCTCCAGATGGCGAGGTGCACACCATTGAATACGACGTTGGGCATGCAATCGTCGCACGGAAAGTGATCGCCGAAGCCGGTGAAGACAAACGCATCATTGTGCACGTCGGTAAGGGCGTCGATGTGTTGCCCACCCTCGATGAAAAGGGTCCCTTCTGTGCCATGTTCATTGACGCTGATAAGGAAAGTTACGATCTCTATGGGCGTTGGGCCGCCAGGCACTTACGCCCGGGCGGGGTGCTCATTGGAGACAACGCCTTTCTCTTCGGGAACCTGCTCGAAGACACCCCCCGAGGAGCCGCGATGCGGCGCTTTCACGAAGAAGCCAAGCAGTATTTCGACACCGTCTGTATTCCCACCCCCGATGGAATGCTTTTAGGCATTCGACGAGCACACTAACCAACGTGCTGATTCCAATTTCTTCCGTTCCCAGTCTTCAGCAAGTCGACACCGACATTTTCAAACTGCGCTATTTCGGCAATTGTTTGCAGTGCACCTTTTGCCAAGACAGCTGCTGCCAGTACGGCTGCGACGTCAATCTGGCGGAACGGGAACGCATTCTCGCGGTAAAAGATGAACTCAAGCCCTTCGTCACCGGCAGCCCCGAGCAGTGGTTTAAAGACGAGATTCATCACGATCCCGAATACGAATCAGGGCAATTTGTTCGCACCCAAACGGTGAAGGGCGCCTGTGCCTTTCAAAACCCGAATGGCCGAGGGTGCGGCATTCATGCATTCGCGCTGAAGACGGGTCGTGACTACCATTCCATCAAGCCGGCGGTCTGTTGGCTCTTCCCCGTCACCTGGGATAAAGGCGTTTTACGCCCCAGTTACGACATCACCGATGACTTGATGTGTCGGAATATGGGGGCGATCATCTACGACATGAGCCGCGATGAGTTGGCGCACTTTTTCGGGGCTGCTTTGGTCACCGAACTTGATCAGCTTCGCAGCACTATTGCGGCGTGACCGAGACCCGGTCTCTTAAGAATCTATCGATGGCTGAATTCACCAGACCCGGTCGCTCAAGCGGAGCCGTGTGCGTACCCCCGGGCACGTAAACGTATTCCGAATGGGGAATGAACTCAGCCATGCGTTGGCTGAGCCACACGGGAGTAAATTTGTCGCCTTCGCCTCCGATGACCAAAGTGGGAACGTCGACAAAAGGCAGATGATCCCACGCTGAATGATCTTTCAGAGAATCGAGTGTTCTCACGAAGTACAGCGGGTGCATCTTGGCCAGATGTTCCATGTACGGCGCGAAGTCATTGTGCTTCATCAACGCCGGGTTGAGCTCGGTTCGAATTCCAAACTCCACCGCCAACTGGGTATTGAGCAACCGCGAAGCAATGCCCTTGGCGATGTGCGGCGCCTTTTCCACGGCGCGCTTCAAGTACGGAAAGGCCACTCGCATCAAAGTGTGATCATGCCAAGTGTCGAGCGGAGTGCCGTACGAGCCACATATCAACACCAACGCTTTGACTCGGGCTCGATGACGTCGATGAAATTCAAGGCATACCTGCACGCCCATCGAATGGCCGAATATCACCGCTGATTCGAGATTCTGCGCATCCATCAAGCGGGCGAGATCATCAGTGATGTACTCGACTCCGATGCGTGAATCATCGGGCGGAACACCTGAGCGCCCATGACCACGGTAATTCCAGTGAAGCACGCGCCGCTTTGCTGTCAGCGGTTCCCACAAATAGCGCCAGATAAAACCGTCGCAGCCCAAGCCGTCGTTGAGCACCACCGGAGTGGCTCCGACTTCACCTCTCGACTCAAACCACAGGGGCGCGCCGTCATCACTCTCGAGAATGCCTTGATGAAAATACGTCGAATTCACGCGGGAAGCTCCGGGTCTTCTTCGAGGTGAGCCATGCCTGGTCGCTCGAGTTGGTATTTCTGAATTTTCAAAATCAAATTTGATCGACTGATGCCCAGCTCGCGAGCCAGTCGGCTTTTGTTTCCACTTGTTCGTTCGAGGCCCTGGGAAATTAACTCGCGTTCTAAATGTTCTACCGCATCGTTGAGCTTGCCGGCAGGTTGAGGGCTCATGCGCAAAGCGCCGATGACGTTATCCCCTGAGGCACCCGAGACCGCGTCTTTGATGCGACTTGAGAGGAGATCGACAGGCAGAATCTCGAGTTCATTTCCAAGCACCAGAAGCCGTTCAATTTCATTTTCGAGCTCTCTGATGTTGCCAGGCCAATGGTACTGCCGAAGTATTTCTAAAGCTTCGCTCTCAATCGCGCGCGGCCGTTGGCCTTCTTTGTGATGCTTGCGCATGAAGTGTTCGATCAACACTGGCAAATCTTCTTTGCGATCTCGCAATGAAGGCACCTCGATGCGAATCACGTTGATGCGGTAGAAAAGGTCTTCACGAAACTCGCCGCGTTTCACCATGAGCCCGAGATCTTTATGCGTGGCCGCGATGACTCGCACGTCAACGCGACGTTCTTGAACCCCGCCTACTGGAGTCAAAGTGCCTTCCTGCAGCACGCGCAACAGTTTGACCTGCAACGTCGGCGACATGTCACCGATTTCATCGAGAAAGAAGGTGCCCCGATCTGCGACCTCAAACAGCCCCTTGGTATCTCTGATAGCGCCCGTAAAAGAGCCCTTCGCATGACCGAACAAGGCGCTCTCGAGGAGATTGTCATTGAAGGCCGAACAATTTTGCACGACGAAAGGTTTGTCTTTGCGTGGCCCATTGTAGTGCAGCGCGCGGGCAACCAATTCTTTACCTGTGCCCGATTCTCCGTTGATCAAAACCGTCGCATCAGAGTTGCAAACTTTTTCAAGAATGCGGAACACCTTCAGCATCGCATCTGATTTCCCGATGATGTTTTTGAAGGTGTAGCGCTCAGTCAATTCAGCCGTGGGAGGCGAGTGAAGTTCTTCTCTGCCTGCCAATTCGGCTTCAAAATTCGCAATTTCATTGGCGCCGAATTCGAGCAAGTCGCGAATTTGGTCCACTTCTGTTTCACCGGGTTGGGGAATTCGCTCGAGTGCTCGCTCAAGGTCCGTGGTGCCGGGGTTGATTTCCGTGATTTTCGCCTTGAGCATCGCTGCATCTCTCGCGCTCACTTCTTGTCGGGCGAAACCCTCGACAAACAACATGCCCTCGTATTCGTTGTCGAGGTACAGCGGCGCACCCACGACGGCGAAGCCTAAGTGGCATTCGTGAAACTGACTTCGACGCAGCTTCCGCGCAGATCTAAATTTCTCACTGAGAATGGCCACCGAAGCCGTGCATCTTCTGAAGCCTTCTTTTGAGAACAATGAGAGCCGGCAGAAATCGTTCGGTGGGGGGTTGATTTGACCCTTGGCCCATTCCGTCACCACGCCCGACTTGTCTGCGAAGCACAGCTCGGCGCGCCACCATTTGCGCAAAATGTCTCGAAGCATCACCACTGTGTGCAGGTTCTGATATCGCTCGTGGTCCATCGCCGACCCCTTGAAGACGTCTTGATTAAAGACACCTTTACGACCGATCGTCTCAAAAGGCGACAACTTGATGCATGGCAAAGTGGGTTGAGGTGTGTCACTTGAGCTGAGCGTCGGAGTTCATGGCACATGCGAATTGTCGGAGGTTCAGCGAGGGGAAGGGCACTGGCGGCCCCCAAAGCGGCTGAAGTCATTCGGCCCACCGCTGACAGGGTGCGGGAAACCATCTTCAACGTGTTGGGCCAGCGGTGTGATGGTTTGCAGGTACTCGATCTCTTTGCGGGGACGGGCGCACTTGGGCTTGAAGCCGTTTCTCGAGGGGCGACGCGCGCAGTGTTGGTCGACCGAGGCCGCGAAGCGCTGACGCTGTGCAAAGAAAATGCGCAAACGCTTGGCTTCAGCGATCGCATTGAAATTATCCCTTCAGGGGTCATCGAAGCGATCTCAGCCTTGGGAAAACAGGGGCGAGTGTTCGAGTTGATCTTCAGCGACCCTCCCTATGCGATGACGGCTGGGGTGGCAGTCCTGGAAGCCCTGAGTCATGCGAAAGTGCTCTGTGAGGAAGGCATGGCGGTGATTGAACATGGCAACGAAGAAGTGCTGCCCCCGCAGGTCGGCGACTTTGAGCGGATAGACCACCGAACGTTTGGAACGACGGATGTGTCGATCTTCCGATTGACGCGCCGAGCCGTATGACAGACGCTTCGGCCGGTGCGCTCAGCCATCTATCCGGGGTCCTTCGATCCAATGACCAACGGTCACCTGTCTTTGATTCACCGCGGGCTGAAGATGTTCGACTCGTTGGTGGTGGCGATCGCCACGAACCCCAAAAAGACGCCCCTGTTTACCGTTGAAGAGCGCAAGCAACTCATTCGCGACGCCGTCAATGATCCCCGTGTCGAAGTCGACGACTTCTATGGGTTGCTGGTCGATTTCGCGAAGCGCAGACAGATCAACGTGGTGCTCCGCGGGCTGCGCGCGGTAAGCGATTTCGAGTTCGAATTTCAGCTGGCGAATATGAATCATCGCCTGAGCCCTGATCTCGAGACCGTCTTTATGATGACTGGCGAAGACTATTTTTACATTTCCTCAAACATGGTCAGAGAAGTGGCTTCGTTTGGGGGCAATGTCGAGGGCACCGTGCCCCCGAATGTGCTCGAAAAGCTCAAGGCGAAATACGCCGCTCCGTGAGGCTCAACCATTCCATGTCGCTGCAACTTGCAAAACGACTCAAGGCCGTCAAACCCTCACCTACATTGTCGCTCAATGCCAAAGCGCGCGCTCTCGCTGCGAAAGGAGCCGACGTCCTCAGTTTCGCTGCGGGAGAACCTGATTTTGACACGCCCGCTCACATCAAAGAGGCCATCAAGGCCGCTCTCGATGCGGGCTTTACGAAATACACCGCTACTGGCGGTATCCCCGAGCTGAAATTGGCCATCGTTGAGAAGCTCGAGAAAGAAAACAAACTGCAGTTCACCCCTGAGCAAGTCGTCGTCACGGTGGGTGGAAAGCAGGCCCTGTACAACGCCTTTCAGGCATTGCTTTCACCAGGTGATGAAGTCGTCATCTTCTCGCCCTACTGGGTCAGTTACCCCGACATGGTTCGTTTGGCTGAAGGCGAGCCCAAAATTGTCGAGACCGATGCCGCCGACAATTGGACACCGCAGCCTAAAGAATTGCGTAAAGCCCTCTCGTCGCGCACTCGGGCGGTGATTTTCAATTCGCCCAGTAACCCCACCGGCTCAGTCATTGCCCGACCTGCGTTGGAAGCGCTGGCTGAGGTGCTGCGCAATCATGATTGCATCGTCATCACTGACGATATTTATGAACGGCTTTTGTACGTGCCGGGGCCTTTCTACAACATCGCCAATGTGGCGCCCTATTTGGCGCCTCGCACGTTGGTGGTGAACGGCTTTTCGAAAGCCTTTTCGATGACTGGGTTGCGCTTGGGCTACGCCGCGGGCCCGAAGGCACTCATCGCCGGCATGCAACTGATTCAAGATCAATCGACTTCGAATGCCACTTCGGTCATTCAAAAGGGCGCTCTCGCTGCGCTCAAAGGGCCCACTGCACCCATCGATGAAATGGTGGCGGCCTTTGCTCGAAGACGAGAACTGATGACTCAAGGGCTCAATCGCATTCCCGGAGTGACCTGTCGTCTTCCCGATGGCGCGTTTTACTGCTTCGCCGACATCGGCCAGTTGATTGGCAAGCTGTACAAAGGAGCGCCCGTCACGGGCTCCGTGCAACTCTCTGAGATTTTGCTCGAAGACTTTTTGCTCGCTGCCGTGCCCGGAGAGCCTTTTGGAGCAGAGGGTTTCATTCGCCTGTCTTTCGCCACCAGCGACGCGAACATTGAGAAGGGCTTGGCACGCTTAGGGGACTTCGTTTCGAAGCTCAGTTGACACTCCCCACAATTTTGAAGTGCATCTTGCCGGCTGAAAGTGCCAAAAAGCCGGCATGACCCGCTCACTTCTCCTTTTGGCAATGTTGATTGTCGCAGGCTGTAAGAGCACTCAGACTCCGCCGCCAGCGAAGCCCGAACCGGCTCCTGCTCCCGTCGCTCCACCTGAACCAAAAGTCGAACTTCCTGAAGCAAGAGCACTGCCTCAACTTCCTGCAGGGCTGCCTGAAGTCACCAGTCCTCAAGAGAACCCCACCACAGCCGAGAAGGCAGAATTGGGTTGGAAACTCTTCTTTGACAAGCGTGTCTCAAAAGACGGCTCGATGGCGTGTGTGCAGTGCCATGAAATCGCGCGGGCCTATACGTCTGGCGCAGCGGTCGACGCGAAAGTCGGTGGAGCGCTCAACAAACGCAACGCGCCTTCGATGTTGAACTTGGGCTACCACCCCAATCTGTATTGGGACGGTCGTATGCCCACGCTTGAAGCGGTTTCGAATGCAGCTTGGAAAGGTCAACTCGGAGCAGACCCCGCCACCGTCGCCAAAACGCTCAACGACATTCCTGTATACAAGGCGATGTTTGAGCGCGCTTTTGGTCAACCCGCCACCGCAGAAAATGTACCCAAAGCCTTCGCCGCCTTCTTTCGCACCTTGAACAACGCCAATTCCCCTTGGGATCGGGCTCAAGCCGGCGAGAAGGCCGCGCTCTCGCCGATGGCTACTGAGGGTTTTAAAGTCTTCACCGCGAAGGGCTGTGTCACCTGTCACGCGCCTCCGTTGTTTACGGCTTACGCCTTTGAAAACGCAGGCATCGGTGATGACGCGGGTCGAAAAGATGCGACCAAGGCTGATGAAGACACCGGTAAATTTAAGGTTCCGTCGCTTCGAAACGTCGCGCTGACAGCGCCCTATTTCCATGACGGCCAAGTCAAAACGCTTGAAGAGGCGATTGCCCTCATGGCCAAAGGTGGCGGAGCCAACCCGAACCGTTCTTCGAAGCTCAAGCCTCAAAAGGTTTCAGTGAAAGAGGCCAAAGCGCTCCAAGCCTTCCTCGAGTCTCTGACGGGTGAATCGACCTACAGTTCTGAGCCTACTCTTCCTTAAAGAAGAGAATTGGTCGACCTGACGAGGCGCTCTTGGCAAGGTGCCTCGTTCATGCGTCATTCTTCTCTTTTGCTCTCTTTTTTTTACGTCGCTTGCGCGTCAACTTCTACCGTCGTTGAAAAACCTCTAGCGGCTCCGGTGTTGCTCGGAGGAGCACGCGCTCCGCCCCCCGTTCAAGAAGAAGATCCCTTTCTCTGGCTCGAAGAAGTGAATGGCGAAAAGGCCATCAGCTGGGCCAAAGAGCAAAACGCAATCTCTCAAGCTGAGCTCGAGAATTCCCCCGGCTTTGCTGAACTGCGTTCGCGCTTGCGCAGCATCTACGATTCGAAAGACAGAATTCCCACCGTCAAAGCGCAGGGCGCACTTCTCTACAGTTTTTGGAAAGATGAAGCCCACCCGCGTGGCCTTTGGCGACGGACCACCTTGAAAGAATACAAGCGAGCCGCGCCCGCGTGGGACGTCGTGCTCGATCTCGATGCCTTGGCAGAGGCCGAAAAGAAAAGCTGGGTCTGGCATGGCTGGCAGTGTCTTCCGCCGCAATATCAGCGCTGCTTGGTCAAGCTCTCTCCCGGTGGTTCTGATGCAGAGGTGGTTCGTGAATTTGATGTGCTGAAGAAGTCGTTTGTCGTCGAAGGGTTTACGCTGCCCGAGGCGAAGTCGCGGGCGAGCTGGAAAGATCTCAACACGCTCTATGTCGCGACTGATTTTGGTCCTGATTCACTCACGAGCTCGGGCTACCCCAGAATCGTCAAAGAATGGAAAAGGGGCAGTCCTTTAAGCGAAGCCAAAACCATATTCGAAGGTGAACGAACAGACGTGTCTGTCTTTGGGTATCGCGAATTTGATCACGGCAAAACGCGCGATTGGTTCGGCCGTAACAAAACATTTTTCAGCGACGAGACCTTTCTTCGCGAGGGCGAGAAACTGCTGAAGATCGACAAACCCGACGATGCGTCAATTGATTCGTGGGACGACCAGATGCTGCTGTCTCTTCGATCTGACTGGGTGATCAACGAAAAAATCTATCGTGCAGGTTCGCTTTTGATCGCTCCTCTTGCCAACTTCAAAAAGGGAAGCCGTGACTTTAGTGTGCTCTTTGAGCCCAGTCAGAGCACCTCGTTGGTCAGCTTCGCGGGCACAAAAAAGGCGCTCTTGGTGACCACGCTCGACGACGTGAAGAGTGTGATTCATGTCATCACCAAGGGGAAAAAAGGTTGGGAAAAAAAGCGCCTTGATACGCCTGCAGTAGGCACCTTTTCAGTGGCCGCGTACGACGCTGATCTCAACGACGATTATTGGTTCACCAACGCCGGTTTCACCAACCCATCGACCTTGGCATTGGGCTCACTAAACAAGCCCAAACGCGATGTGCTGAAGACCACGCCGAGCTTTTTTGCGGCTGACGATCTCGAGGTGACGCAGCACTTCGCAAATTCGAAAGATGGCACCCGAGTGCCCTATTTCCAAGTGGCACGCAAAGGCTTGGTACTCGATGGCCAGGCGCCCACCTTGCTCGAAGGCTACGGCGGTTTTGAGATTTCTTTGACGCCTTACTACGACCCCACCGTCGGCGCCGCCTGGTTGGAACGGGGTGGGGTGTTTGTATTGGCCAATATTCGTGGCGGAGGGGAATACGGCCCCACCTGGCATCGTGCGGCACTCACTCACAATCGCCAACGTGCTTACGATGACTTCGCTGCGATCGCCGAAGATCTCATTTCGCGTAAAGTCACTTCTTCTCCCAAACTCGGCATTCTCGGCGGCAGCAATGGAGGGCTTCTGATGGGAGTGATGCTGACGCAACGCCCTGAGCTCTTCGGCGCCATCGTGTGCCAAGTGCCTTTGTTAGATATGAAGCGCTACCATCTGCTTTTGGCCGGCGCCTCGTGGATGGAAGAATACGGTGACCCAAGAAAGAGTGATGATTGGCTCGCGCTCTCGCGTTTTTCTCCTTACCAAAACATTAGAGCCGGCACGAAGTACCCCCGCACGCTTTTCACCACGTCGACCAAAGACGACCGAGTACACCCAGGCCACGCACGGAAGATGGTGGCTCGTCTGCTCGAGCACAAAGCCGACGTGTTGTATTACGAGAACATCGAAGGCGGCCACGGTGGGGCGGCCAACAACGAGCAGAAAGCGCAGATGAATGCGCTGGCGTTTACTTTTCTCAGTCGCCAACTGGGTCTGGCCGTAGCGGCTAAAAGCCCCTGAGTTTTCTGACCACTTCATAGGCGTCTTTCATCTTGCGAAAATCATCCCCCGAATCGTGGGTGCGATCAGGGTGATGTTGCGCAGCCCTACGTCGAAAGGCGCCTTTGACTTCGTCGTCGCTGGCTGAAGGGTTGACGCCTAACAATCGGTAGGCTTCGTCTCCTGAACCGAAATAGCGGGCGGTTATCAATTGAAACTGCTCATCGCTGACGTGAAACGATTCCACGATTCGTCGAATGAGATCTTGTTCGCTGCGAAGGAGCGCTCCATCGACCAAGCCCAAG
>JAYUVR010000284.1:0-7272 GCA_043753955.1 Archangium sp.
AGTGTCTCGCGCGAGAAAGACCCTTACGGTTTTTCGCCGACGTTGGGTTCGGCTGATCTCCATTTTGTGGGCGAAGGGAAGCACCGCCGGCTGTGGGAACGGTTGGGCGCACATCGGCTGACGCACCAGGGAATTGAGGGAACGGCGTTCGTGGTGTGGGCGCCCAATGCCGAGGGCGCTTGCGTAGTGGGCGATTTTAATCAGTGGGACGGCCGAAGGCACCCGATGCGCTTGTTGGGTGCCTCAGGGCTTTGGGAAATTTTTGTACCCGATGTGGGCGAGGGAAATCGGTACAAGTTTGAGATTTTTCCGCGCGGTGGGGTTCCCTTTCATAAGGCTGACCCGTTGGCCTTTTGTACTGAGGTTCCTCCGCTGTCGGCGTCGGTGGTGCATTCGCTCGAGGGTTACCGTTGGAATGATGATCGTTGGCTTTCTCAACGTTCGAAACGTGACGCTTCTCGCGCCCCGCTGAGTATTTACGAAGTGCATTTAGGCTCGTGGATGCGCGTGCCTGAAGAGGGCAATCGCAGTTTGACGTACCGGGAATTGGCTCCGAGGTTGGTGGAGCATCTGCTCAAACTTCAGTTCACTCATGTTGAATTTTTGCCGGTCGCTGAGCACCCCTTCGGTGGCAGCTGGGGCTACCAAGTGTCGGGCTACTATGCGCCGAGCGCTCGGTTCGGTACGCCAGATGATTTTCGTTTTCTCATCGATACGTTGCACCAAGCGGGCATCGGAGTGCTCATCGATTGGGTGCCAGGGCACTTTCCGAAAGATGCTTTTGCTTTGGCTCACTTTGATGGAACGCAGCTCTATGAGCATGCGGACCCACGTCAGGGTGCACACCCTGATTGGGGGACGTTGATCTTCAATTTCGGTCGAAACGAAGTGCGTAATTTTCTGGTGGCGAACGCACTCTTTTGGCTCGAGCAGTACCACGTCGATGGGCTGCGCGTTGATGCGGTGGCCTCGATGCTCTACCTCGATTATTCGCGCAAAGAAGGCGAGTGGTTGCCCAATCAATACGGTGGCCGTGAGAACGAAGAAGCCATCGGTTTCTTACGCGAAGTGAATGACACCGTGCACGCGCTCTACCCAGGAGTGCATGTGATGGCCGAAGAGTCGACGTCGTGGCCGAGGGTTTCACGACCTACACACGATGGGGGCCTGGGGTTTACGCACAAGTGGAACATGGGGTGGATGCACGACACCTTGAAGTACTTTGAGAAAGATTCAATTCATCGACAGCATCACCATCACCAGCTCACTTTTGGGTTGCTGTATGCGTACAGCGAAGACTTCGTCTTGCCGCTCAGTCATGACGAAGTGGTGCACGGCAAGGGCTCGCTGCTGAACAAGATGCCGGGCGATGCGTGGCAGAAAATGGCCAACCTCCGCGCGTTATACGGGTGGATGTGGGCTCACCCGGGGAAGAAGTTGCTCTTCATGGGCGGTGAGTTGGCTCAGTGGAAAGAGTGGAATCACGACGGGAGCGTCGATTGGCATTTGGAACAATCGCCTTCTCATTCTGGAATGATGCGGTTGGTAGCGCGCCTCAATGCGCTGTACCGAGAAGAAGGCTCGCTGTTCGAGAGTGATTTCTGGCCGCAGGGTTTTCAGTGGGTACAGGCCGATGCAGCCCGAGAAAATGTGTTTATTTTTGTGCGTCGCGGGCGGAATGCGTGGCGTGAAATTGTATGTGTTGCCAATCTTTCACCCGTGGTGCGCCAGTGGCGCGTAGGCCTACCAAGTGGAGGTTGGTGGGCTGAGATTCTCAACACAGACACGGCCGAATTCGGCGGCTCAAATGTAGTGAATTTGCCGGTGAAAGCAGAACCCAAACCATGGGACGGGCAACCTGCGAGTGCAGTGATCACCCTGCCCCCTTTGGGTGTTTGTTGGCTCGCGCCTATCGATGAGCCAAAGAGATTATTGTGAGTGTGTCGAAATTATCAGTCGCCGCACTTTTGGTACTGAGTCAAAGCCAGGTGCAAGCCGAAGACTTTTCCGACACTCGACAGTTAAGATCTGTACCGACGAGAGGTGCATTTCTCTCCGCAGGGGGAGTCAGAAGAAATCGCCTAACGGTATGGAATACGGTGCCGCTTGATGGAGGCATAAGCCTCGAGGAGAGTCGGTGGCTGTTGCCTTCTCATACTCTGTCGGCCCAGCGTTTTAGTTTTCTCGACCTCCCCAGCAGTGCTGACGCAGGGAGATGGGAGCTTCTCTCGAGCGAAACCTCGTTCATTTCGAACGAACATTCTCAACTCGGGCCGAAGCTCGAATGTGAATCCGAGCGATATGAAGTTTTCGAAGGCCCTGTGAAATTCAAGGTCGTCCCAGGAGCAGACGAGGCTCCAAGTGAGATTGGCGTCTATCGCGCGCGAGGCCGTTCGAAGACACAGCTTCTCTCTTCTTGTGCGCTGAGTGGGCGTGATGGTGGAGTTTCACTAGTGATGTTGCTTGCTCCGAAGGAAGGGGTAATCAACATGTCATTTAATGACGACATGTGGACAGGTGGCGCCGTCTGGCGTTTACCTTCAAATTAAGTTGCATAAGCCACTCAGCTTACTGACAAAGCCGATAATACAGCGGGGGCCGCGGCCGCGTAGCAGTCGAGCTCCATGTGCTGGGCAGATAACATCAACGCTCGTGCACAATGCCGGCGCTAATAGTCACGTTCGTTTTTGCCAACAAGGAACGGATCGTCTTTTGTAGGCCCCTTCCACGAAACCCCAGCATTTGAGCTAACTCCTGTTCTCGCAGAGCTGAGGCGGTATCCCCTGCAGAGGCGGCGAGAAGGGCCAGATTCACATGCGGGATTGCATAAAGAGGGTCCCGCTCAAGGGCTCGACGCAGCAATCCTTCAGCCTGCGTTCGTTCGCCTTGGTTTAGCCGAACCACCCCTTGATTGTTCAGCGCAATCGCCACGCCGTCATAAGTATAGAGACCTACGAACAAAGGCGCGGTTGCCCACCGCCATCGGGAATCGAGCTGTTGAGCCTCGAATTTCGCAAAACAGCACGCGGCATCTTCCCAACGCTGCTGCTTCATTCGACGACGGCCTACAAAAAAATCTCGCCCGCTGGCGATGATGACCACAAACAACATCACTACAACAACACCCGCATAGAGAATCACTTGTGTTGCCAAAGACAGCCCGAAGACAATCGCGATAGCCATCGCGAGAGAAAAAATGAGCAGATTCCTGGTTGGTCGTGGCATCTCAACTTCTCCCCTCTCAGATCACCCTTCGACACTGACGAACGAACAGCAGCTCTTACACTGTCTCGAGCCGCGGCAGCAATTGGGGCTCAAAAGGCGGCCAATTTTTGTTGCCCCACATGTTCCTTCTAAAATGACGATTGGGTGTTTTAAGAAGACCATTCCACTCGATTTCAATGAAGACATGACCACGAGCTCAAATCAGTCACGACCCCGGAAACGGTTTATGAGGGCATTCTTGGGGGCCTTACCGATATTTTTGGCGGTAGTTCACGGTCGCGCCTTGGGCGTCGACTTTTGGGATGCTGGACAGGCAACGTCAACCGTTAATCCATCTTTGTTTAGCAATAACCTCGAAACCGAATTGGGAACAACTCAGACCCCGGTGTGTCTTGAGCAGCGCACGTCGATGAGTTGGACTGGAACCCAGAAAGACAACCAAGGCAGACGCTGGGCACTGTCCCTGAACGCGGACCAGCATTATTCGCTCGTGCTTCACGATTCCTCTCACAACTGGGTTGGAACTGAGCGCGGCAGCTGGTGCATTTCCTATGACGGAACGTAATCAGAGATCAGGTTCAAACCGCTTGTTGGAAATCGACGTAATGGCTTTACGCCGTCCCCCAGCGCTTTTGAGCCGAGCCTGGGTCGAATACAGAGAGACGTGCTGTATGGGTGGTGTTCAGCTTGAACTGACACTGATTTGGGCGACGATTGCTTTTTTTCTGAAAGAGAAGAAAGCGGCCAAGTGACTTTTGTCCGTTTTCCATTCGAAACACATCGAAGGGCTCCTGAGCTTTAGACTCACACTAAGACCGCATAAGACTTCAACCGTATGAACCGGCGTCTGCACCACAGCTACGAGTCGTACCTTCAGGCGCTGGTGAAAAGTGAGTTCAAACTCGAATATTGTGACGGCGAAATTTACCTGATGCCCGAAGGTACTCCGACTCATGCCCAATTAGGTGCAAGAGCCATTCGCACAATTGGCGTGGCGCTCCCCACCGGCTGCGAAGTCTTCAGCTCGGATCTCAAGGTGCGAATTGAAGCATCTGATCTTTCCACATTTCCAGATGCAACTGTTGTCTGTGGAGCGCGAGAGGTTTCCGCTCTCGATGCAAACGCAGTAACGAACCCCAGTCTTCTCATTGAAGTCAGCAGCGCTGCCACTGAGGACTACGACCGTGGAGAAAAATTAAGTCACTACAAACAATTGCCCTCACTTCGAGCAGTGTTGCTCATTTCTCACCGAGCCAGACGGGTAACCCTCGTTCAGCGCATCACCTCTGGTTGGGAAGTGTTGGAATTTCGCTCGGGGGAGGAGCTTGTGGTGATGCAGCCCAAGATTCAGTTCACGGTGGACGCACTGTATGAAGGCGTCGACCTGGCGCTGCCTTAACGCGAAACATCGTCAAAGGCTGACGGCAGATCATCGGCGCGGGCTGCCGCCTTGACGTACACCTTTGCCAGTTCTGATTCGTCGAGAAAGCCAACGATTTGCCGGCCATCGTCGATGACGGGTATCTCTCGTAGTTCGTTCGACAGGAGCTGCTCAGTTGCCTTGCGCAGGTCATCGTCAGGGTGCACCGACACCGCGGGCTGCATGATGTCCGCCGCCACCGCCCAGTCGGCGTCGCGCTTTTCACTCGCAAGTATCTTCATCGCCGAAGAGCCGACCAGGCCAACCATGGCCCCTGCTGAATCGATGACGGGAAAAACGTCTTGCCAGGTCGATTCCCCGAGGCGGCGAAGCATTTCTGTGGCCCCAGTGCCCAGTTCGAATGAGACGTACGGGCGACCTACGGTCATCAGGTCCTTCACACGAATCGCCTTGAAGACGTCGAGAAGTAGAGCGTCTCGATGCACGGGCGAATCGCGCTGCGTTGCGAGCTGGGAGGAATAAAGAGCACGCTTGCGCAGGGCAACGAACGCGATTCCTTGCGCCAGCATGAGGGGAACGAGCAAGTCGTAATTTCCCGCCATCTCACAGACAAGAACCAACGCACTGAGTGGCACGTGGGCAATGCCGCCATAAAAGACACCCATTCCGACCAGCGCGAACGCTCCTGGGTCGATGCGCGGGTCTTCGATAAGCAGTTGAACAGCGCGGCCGAATGCGCCTCCGAACAGGCCACCAATTGCCAAGGAAGGTGCGAAGTCGCCGGCGCTCCCTTCAGAGCCGATGGTGACCGAGGCGGCGATGAGCTTAGCCACAGATAGGAGGAGAAGCAGCTGAACCGCCGTCCACCCACCGGGCAGCCAGTGTGAGCCGCTGATGGCCATCTGAACTGCGCCATACCCACCTCCGAGAATTCCGAGGCCCTGTCCCTTCATTCCGATCTTCTCGCCCACCACCATGATGACCGGCGTACAAAGGAGACCCAACGCGAGGCCACCCAAGGCGGGGCGTGCCCATGCTGGCACGGGGAGTCGGGAGAAGAGCTTCCTCGAGCGCCGCAGCACAGCGACGAACGCCGCCGCAAGGAGCGCTACGAGAACAGCCATCAGGCCGTACAAGGGAAGATGCCCCGGAACGAACGGAAACCGCGAAGCGTGTGTAAATAACGTGCTCTCTCCAAAAATCGAGATCACGACCGAGTAGGAAACGACGCTCGCGAGAACAGACGGAATCAGCGCGTCTGACTCGAAGCCGTCTCGGTAGAGAATCTCAACGGCAAGGAGCGCGGCGCCCAGAGGCGTGCGAAACACGGCGGAGATACCGGCGGCCACCCCTGCCACCAGCAGAATTCTCCGTTCACGTGCGCTGACCTTCAGCACACGCGCGACCAAGGAGCCGAGGGCAGCGCCAATCTGCATCGTCGGTCCCTCACGACCGCCCGCTCCACCGGTACCGAGGGTACAGAAAGAGGCGAGCGCCTTTACCCAGATGACGCGCCCTCGAATGATCCCACCCTGGTGATGGAAGGCTTCGATCATCGCGTCGCCCCCACCGCCGCGCGTCTCTGGTGCGAGTCTCGTCATGAGCCCGCAGGCGAGCCCTCCCAACGCCGGTAGAAAAACGAGAATCCATGGTCGGAAAACCCGGTCCCCTTCTCGAGCGGCGAAGGTCTCTCCATGAGCGCGCAGAGTCGTGTACCCCGCCCAGTCTTCCAGCAGCAATCGCTGAAGGTGCTCGAGGATCCCGAAGAAGGCAGCGCCAGTCAGACCGGCGGCGACGCCCACGAGCGCTGCATGAAACAGCATGCGCCCTACAATTCGAAGATCCAGCGGCGCCGTCTCTGCGAAAATAATCGGCAGCACGGTTCGGTTGTGCGCGGACCACAGGCTCAACTTGTTGAGCAGCTTCAATACGCGAGCGCGCATAGGTGGCCATCGCATGCACGGGGTCGCAGGTGGAACATTCGAGACCCCTTATTGCATGGGATTTACCCAGTTTCGTTGGTCGACGCACTCGAGCAGCACCACTAACGAGCGAGTGCAGCCACTTTCGTAACCCATTCCGAAGGCAACTTCGCTGTGGTGGCTCCGCGTGCCAAAGCTTCGATGAAGCGGTCGCTGACGGGCCCATCCATCGAGGCTCGGGTGGGGTTGGTGGTGAATGCAATGGCATCGACCAGTTGACCACCAACGTTCACTTTCACCGGGCGCTCAACACACATGCCTGTCACGCCACCTTCTTTGTGAGCGATGATCGGCCAATCTTTTTCGGAAATTTCAAACACCAACCCATGCACCGACTGTCCCGCTGCGTCTTTTAAACCCGCTACACGGCCACCCCACCACCGCGAGGGAAAGTCGTATACCAACGTTAGATCGACCGCTTCACCGGCTCGACCCTCGGGCAAATCAAAGAACTCATAACTGTGCTGAGCACGCCACTCTTCAAACGCAGCGCGATCAAGAATGGTCGAATAAGCAAAATAGAATCGGTTCCCCTGGCCCGCTGCATCCCGAGCCTTCATCACCATGTCGTAGTGAGCATCCATAAAAGCGTGTGTATCTGAGAAATCAGCTCAAGAGCGAAACACGTTGAACATGTTTCCCACATCAAGGCGCGACGTCTTCAAGAAGAGTCTCAGCGCCTTT
>JAYUVR010000285.1:0-3115 GCA_043753955.1 Archangium sp.
AGGAAGGTCGAGTTCTCGGGCCCGTACTCGTTTGGTGTCAGGCGGCGTCTGCATCGGTCCTGTCGCGACGTCGCAGGCCGCGCTCCTTGTACCTTCGAATAGCGCCCGACAAAATTTCACCGATGAGGGTGCGGTAATCCATCCCATCGCCTTGGGCGATCAACACCAAATCACTCCAGCCCGGAGTCAAACCGGGCAAGGGGTTACACTCGATAAAATAGATGCGGCCGGTGTCGTCCATCCTGAAATCGATGCGGGCGACGTCTCGACACCCCAATGACATGAACGCGGTACGCGCAGCGGCTTTGAGCCGTTCCAATTGGTTGTGTTCAAGTTTCGCGGGCACTTCGTAGCGAATGCGATCGTTCTCTTCGAGTTTGTCTTCAAACTTATAAATAGGTGTCTTGTCTGACTTGTCTGTGAAGACAATTTCCATCGGAGGCAATACTTCGGGCCGTCGTTCACCGAGCAACCCCACCGTAAATTCGCGGCCTCCGATGTACTCTTCGACCAGCGCGGGTTGCTGGTACCGCTCGACCATTTCTTTCACCACTTCCCGCAGTTCAACCTCGGTGTGACACACGCTCTTGGCCACCACGCCTTTGCTCGACCCTTCTGCGACGGGTTTCACCATCAACGGCCAGCGGGTGAATTGTTTGTCGAGGCGTTCGCGGCCAGACGACATCAATTGAAAATTCGGAGTGTCGATGCCCGCCGCCCGCACCACCCGCTTGGCCAATGCTTTATCGAGCGCCAAAGACAACGTGGCTGGGTCTGAGCCCGTGTAAGGAATGTCGAGCAGTTCTAACAAGGCGGGCACTTGGCTCTCTCGGTTTCGCCCCCGGAAGCCTTCAGCGATGTTGAACACCACATCGACTGGAGTACTTGCCAGCACCATGGGCAATTCTGCCGTCGCCTCTAAGTCGACCACTTCATGACCGTGACTTGAAATCGCTTCACGAATGGCCTGCAAAGTGGTGGGCGAATCGTATTCGGCTTCTCTGTCTTCACCTTCTGCAGTGGGCTTGATGCGTTTGACGTTGAAGGTAAAGCCCACTTTGAGTGGCCCGCGACGAGTCGGCTTTGAAAGCCCGCGGGGCTTGTCTTTAATTTTGTAGCGCTTCGCCGCGTTCTGAATCACCGCGTCGATGACGCCATCGAAATGCAACCCCTCGAGCGCCGCGGCGGCGTAGATGCTCGCCCCTTGTTCGAGTGACGGCAGGGCATTGATTTCGAGAAAGTAAGGAACTCCTGCATCAGAGAGTCGAAAGTCTACCCGCCCGAGATCTTTGCAGTCGAGCTTCTTGATGACAGTGCGGGCCATCTTGCAAATGCGGTCCGTCATCGCGTCGTCGATGGCGGCTGGAGCGCGTACCGTCACTGAGCGATCTCGCGTGGTTTTTAATTCATAGTCGTAGATGGAATAGCGTTTGTCTTTCGCCCAACCGGGGTCGATGACGTATTCCACCGGCGTCAGCACGCCATCAAAGTCGTTGTCGACGGCCTCGAGAAACGGCACCGTCAAATCGCGCCCGATGATGAATTCTTCAACCAACATTCCCGCGGGATACTTTTCGAGTGCATCGACAACCTTGCGTCTCAAGTCATCAACGCTCTCAGCCACCGAATTTTGAGTAATGCCCTTGCTGCTGCCCTCGAAATTCGGCTTCACAATCACCGGAAAGTGAAGTTCATCTGGGCGGAGCTCTGAGAGTTTTTCAACAAACTGCCAGCCGGGCGTACGCACCCCAACTTCTCTCAAGATGAGTTTGGTCAATTGTTTGTCGAGGGTGACCGCCAAGGCATACGCGTCGCTGCCCGTGTAAGGGAAACCCAATTCTTCAAACAACGCTGGAAAGAAGGCTTCACGAAACCGGCCGCGACGCCCTTCTGCGGTATTAAAAATGAGGTCTGGAGAAAAGGCCTCGAGTCTGGCCACGGTTCTCGAAGCTGGGCCCGAGACTTCCATCTTTTCGACGCGATGACCTAAACGTTCGATGGCCGCCGCCAGGGCGTTGACCGTCTCTTCCGTATCGAATTCGGCCTCTTCTTCAGAATCTGACAGCCGAAGGTTGTGCGTCAGCGCGATGCGCATTTGGAGTTCGTCCTTCCATGCCGAAACGAATTGTTGGCTTGCTGCCGTAGCCGCGCCGGAGCGCGTGCGGCCTGTTCAGCTTGCATTCGTTGAGGTTGATCAGCTTGTACTTTGCCGTCGATGACTTGAGTCTGCGCCCAACTGTCGCCCAGTCGAAGGCCTTCGCGATCTCGCACACATTGCAGCGCTTCAATCGAGCCAATGACAGCCAAGCCAGCCCAAAAGGCGCGCGGGCCCAATTCAGGCATCATGGAAAGAATGATGATGAGCCCAAAAGGCGCATTGCGCAGCACACTGTCGCGGTGACGCGCTCCGCTGCGCGTGGGGAGATAGACCACTTTGATGCCGAAAATCTTTTTCCCCGGGCTCTGCCCTTCCAACATGCCATCGGCGAACAAGATGTAGAGCAACGCCATCACCACTCCAGCAGGGCCGGTCGACCAGTACAGCGACCAGGCCACCATGCCGTCAATCAGTCGGGCTCCGGAGCGCAGGAGTAAAGATGCTTTCGGGTAGCCGGAGCCTTCTTCTTCATTGACCACCCGCAGCCCCTTCATATGTCGCTCGCTTCGTCTTCATTGGCGAGGGCTTGCAAACGTGACCAGGCATCTTTTGACTGCGGGTGCGCCAGACGACGCAAGTGCGCAGTCGCTTCAGTCTGACCTCGTGGCGCTTCACTTGATGAAACCGATTCGACCAGCGTTCCACCTTGCTTGGTGAAAAACACAAAAGCCATGGAAGGCCGCTTCGATGATTCTCGCATGGCGAATTGAACGCCATCGAATGACCACCCGTAAGGGCTCCATTCGTTGATGGTGCGTTCGAGAGAGGCTTCGTCGACGGTAGAGAGTTCTATCACTTTGTATTGAAGCGCTCGCCGCAGCGGCATTTTCAGTTTCGCAGCGCTGGGGGCGCGCTTCTTCGCGCGCTTGGTTGTCATAACGGAAACGGAAGCTACCACCAGACGTTGCGATACTGACGAGATGTCGAAGAACCAGAACTGCTGGGTCTATCTTCTGC
>JAYUVR010000286.1:0-6748 GCA_043753955.1 Archangium sp.
TCAATGATGATGGAAGCAGTACTTTAAATGGCATTCCCGGCGTGGGTGCGATGGCCCATTTTTATTACCCAAGCGCGCTAGGCTCTGATTCGAGCGGGAATCTGTATGTCGGAGCCGGCCCAGGTACTCAGGTCTTCAAGCTGACTCCGAATGGTTTGATTTCTCTCTTCGCAGGCAACGGGGCGTGCGCCTACTCAGGAGATACGGTAGCCGCTACGGCCGCCAGTCTGTGCTCGGTCACCAGCGTTGTTCACGATGTCGCTCGCAACAGAATGCTCATTGCTGATAACCCTCGCATTCGTGCAGTTGATTTGAGCACCGGAGTCATCACCACTCTAGCCGGAGGAGCCACTGGAACCGCCGAGCCCTGGGGTGACGGAGGACCACTGAACGCAGCCGAATTCTCGGGCCTCACCAACATTCGCCTGAAGGGGGACGCGCTGTACATCGCCGACCCCGGCCACAACCGAATACGCATGATTGATTTAACGACCAACAGGCTCAGTACCGCGGTTGTCAACAACACCACCTGTAATCGTCAGCTCGATTTGTATGACTGTTATGGGTCTGATGGCTGCGACACCGCCTTTGATTCACTGGGGGCAATGTATATTTCTGGCCGTGTCTGCGGCCTCAGCATCAGCGGGGTGGTCAACGCCGTCGCTCGCGTCGACGGAGCCGGCGTATTGACGCTCATCGCTGGAAGCCCCATCGGCAGCACGTCTGATGGAACGCTGGCGACATTGGCGACGTTGCCTGACACACCGGCACTCATCTTTGATTCGGCAGACAATCTTTATATGACCATGCGACAAGCCCATGTGGTTCGCTACCGAGCTGCGAGTGATTGGCGAATGTATACTTTGGTAGGCAACGGAGTCGCCGGGTACGCGGGCAATTACGTCGCGAGTGGAACGGCAGTGCAACTCAACAACCCCGCTCCCTTGTGGTTTGGAGCAGGTGGCCATGCGTATATCGCTGACAGAGGCAACAACATGGTTCGCATCATTTGGTGACTCGACGCAACTCATGCCCGCGCAGATGTTTTTTAGATAGTACTCTAAAAAAGTTCGAAGTTTTTTAGAGTCGTGCCTAAAAACATCGAACGACGCTCCAGGGTCGATATTTCAAACATCGATTTCACCCCATCACTTTGTCCGAGCTGTGTGGCTTCAAAGTCGGCCCCCTTGACGCATTCCCTGCTCTTCTGAGTAAAGGAAAAGACTCGTCGTCCTCGAAAAAAGGTCTCAAAGACTTGTTAGTACTGGGCGGCTTTCCAGAGCCACTTTCCACCGGTTCTGAGATTGAGGCTCAACGATGGAGACTTGCCTACGGAGAACTGCTGGTTCGCGAAGACATCCGCACGCTCGAAACCATTCGAGATCTCGACCGAATGGAATTGCTCTTTGAAAGGCTCCCTGACGGTGTTGGGTCAGTATTGTCTATCAATGCACTCAGGGAAGACTTGGAAGTTGCATTTGAGACGGTGAAACATTGGCTGAGTGTATTCGAAAATACCTATGCCATATTCCGGGTTCCTCCCTTTGGTGCTCCGCGAATCAAAGCCGTAAAAAAGGAACAGAAACTCTATTGCTGGGACTGGTCTCGGGCGCCTCGTTCATCTGCACGGTTTGAAAATCTTGTTGCACTTCATCTCTTGCGCTTTGTGCATTGGGCAGAAGATGTCTTCGGTGAAAAGCTTGAACTTCGATACTTTCGTGATGCGGTCGGTCATGAAATTGACTTCGTCGTCGTACGGAAGAAGCAACCTTGGTTTGTCGTCGAGTGCAAAGAGCAAGGTCGCAGCCTCGACGCCAATCTCAAGTATTTTCTCGAACGGGTCAAAGTGCCTTTTGCTTTTCAAATTGGCGCAGAAGCGAAAGAGCATCTGCGGCTTCCAGATATCAATGGGTGTGAAGTGCACCTGATGCCCGCGAGCCGATTTCTGAGCAATTTGCCCTGACTCAAGAGCATCGATGGCCAAATTAATGGCCCCAGAAAATGTCTTGAATTGTCTTTCTCGTCTCATGCCGAAACGCTCGGCAGCGACATCATCTGGTGACTTGAAAGCCACTTCACTCTCTCTACCCAATTGGCCAACGCTCAAGCTATGTGACCGCCATGAGCGGCATCGCAGGGTTTGTTGGGAAAGCATCACCAGCCATTCTCGATACGATGCTCGAGCCGATTTCTTATCGTGGAGACCGCTCTGACACGGTCACCGCGCCAGGTGTTGGTCTCGCTTACCGGTTCTGGAACGGAAGACCGAGCAAATCGCCAGCCATCTTCAAAGGCCTTGCAGGAGAACTCGTCGCTGCCGCAGGTACGCTCGCGCCTCCAGTCGACTTTCCGGCCGCACACTTCAACGAACGATTGAAGAAGAATGAATTGGCTGACCTCGACGGGGCCTTCGCAGTCGCTCGATGGGAACCGGCCACCTCGACGCTCACGCTGCTTCGCGACCCTTTCGGAGTTCGCTCGCTCTACTACCTCGAGCATCAAGAGACTTTCTACTTTGCAACCGAGCTCAAACAGCTTCTCGCCATTCCTTCTCTCCCGATCGAGCTCGACGAAGCTGCGGTTCACTGGGGCACAGTTCTCTGTACTGGGGTCGGCTCCCTGACGGGCGAATCGCATTTTCAGAGCGACTTCGCGACGTACTTGCGGCGGGAATTGAACGTCGACTCGACCCGCTGGCAATCGCTGTGTACCTGAGCTGCGCCTATGTGCCAGGCACCACCACTATGGTTCAGAGTGTGCGCGCCGTCGCCCCCGGTTCCGTGATGATTTTTGACGGGCCGACCGTGAAGAAAAGCGTCACTACGAGCTGCCCGCAAGCCCCGCGGAATACGAGACCGAGCCTGTTTTGCGAACTTTTTTGCGCGCAGAAGTCGAAGCGGCGGTGGCGCGGGTAATGCCTGAAGGCGTCGTGGGTGCTTCGCTCTCTGGAGGCATCGACTCGAGCCTGGTGGTGGCTCTGGCCAGCAGACTGCGAAAGGTGCACACCTTCTCAATCTCTTTCGGCCCCGAGCTGCGCAATGAGCTCGAGTGGAGCTCGCTCGTCGCCAAACACTGCGGCGCACACCACCAAGTGATTGTCGTAGGCCACGAAGACGTTCGCCGCCTCTTCGATACGACAGTCGCCGCGCTTTCAGAACCAAATGGCGACCCGCTCACCGTACCCAATGCGATGATTTTCGACGCCGCGGCGACCAAGGGTTTTGAAGTCGTCATCAACGGAGAAGGAGGCGACCCTTCATTTGGCGGGCCGAAGAATGCTCCGATGTTGCTGTCTGAGTTGTACGCGCCGGCAACGGCCGATTCCCGCGAGCGGGCTTACCTGCACGCGCACCAGAAAATGTACGGCGAGCTCGACCAAGCCTTGTGCCCCGAATTTTTGAATCTGATTCCCAAAGGTGGCCTCGAAGCCCTGGTCACGCCTTGGTTTGAAGACCGCCGCTGGCCAGCGTTTCTCAATCGCTTGATGGCCATCAACATCGCTTGGAAAGGGCCGGGGCACATTCTTGCCAAAGTGGAACACTTGGCTGCGCGCTCCGGACTCAAAGCGTGCTCTCCGTTGTTTGACCGACGAGTGGTCGACCTCGCCTTCGCCATTCCTGCAGAGCTCAAACGAAATGGGCCTATCGAAAAATATCTTTTGAAAGAAGCGGTTCGAGACCTGTTGCCAACGCAAATCATCGAGCGCCCAAAGAGTGGAATGATGGTGCCAGTCGAAGACTGGTTTCAAGGCCCGCTCAAGGCCTTCGCGAAGGTAACTTCGCAAGTCGAAATGGGTGGCGACCGGTTTCTCTTGCGCGCCGGCAGCTATTTCGTAGCTCCTGAGCCCGTGCGAATTGAAAGTGGCTTGGGGCTGGCCATCATCGTGCGTGACTACCGAGGACTGCGTCAGTGGGGTGGGCCCATCGAAACCAAAGGTCGATTGCAATACATTGATGGCTGTACAGACACCTTGGTGGTGAGCCCTCCTCGCAAAGGAGAGCCCTGTCTCAACCATCTTCACGTTCCAGCTCAAACCAACCAATTGGCGCACACTCACACCAGTGCGCGAATCGGAGTCATCATTCGAGGGAAGGGCCGCTGTCAAACGCAAGGCCAAACCGTGGAACTTTCGCAAGGGCTTGGTTGGTACATTCCCGCGAATCTGCGCCACTGCTTTGTCACCACTGACGAAGCACTCGATGTTCTCGCGTGGCATCCCGATAGTGACTTCGGGCCGACCGACGACAATCACCCAATGATTAACAAGACAGTGCTCACAGATTTACAGAGCAACCGTTAAGCCCATTTGGAGCATTACCTCCGTGTCAGCAAGAAAGCCCCCCAATTGACTGTGCGTAGACCCAAACCAATACGCTTGAGATTCGAGACCGAGAGCCAGTCTGCGATTGAAATAGTACGTTACAGAATGAGATACCGTCACCGGAACCCAACGAAGCTCTTGAGGTCCCCGAGGACGAACCTCATTGAACGAAACGCCCACCTTTTGCGTGAGAGCCGCCGATGTCCCGAGCGTAAATTGCAATTCCAGGCGCCGCTCAGCTGAAAACAACCAACGATAAGGCACAAACGCCACATCGGCACCAAACAACGCACTGGTGCGCCAGGCGCGAGCTTCCTCCTCAACAGCGGGTAAGATTGTCACCTCCCCGCTGCCGGCCCATGCCAAACCCACCCCGCGCACTCTGAGGCCGAAATTGCGATTCAAGTGCATGGCCAGACTCACAGCACCGCCGAACCCCGTTCCCAATATGCTGCTCGACAGCACAAGAACCGGGCTGGCGGTCACATCGAAACGCCGAGGCTCAGCCACGGGAACGTTCTCTTTGGCAGCCAATGCGTGTTTGGCTACGAGAGACAAACTGGCTTCTTCGAATTCCACCGTCTTCCCTGCTTCGACCTTCACTTCCCGAGCATAGACTTGACCCCCGTCTTGCTCGCGCCGGAGGAGGTATCTGCCTGGTTCAACCGCCAACTTCACCCGTCGTTCGCCGGCCGGCAACTCAAGCACTGTCTGTCCTGACGGCAGTTGTATGAGCTGAATTGGGCCAAGCACCTGAGAAACATCTATCAAACTGCTCGCACTCTCTAATTGAGCCAACACCACTTCTGCTCTGCCGTGAAAGTTGTATTCATAACTGGGGTGCTGCGGTTCATTCGCAGCCAGCGCACTGTCGCGAACGGTTCGCTCGTGTGCATAGCGATACGCTGCTTGCAAAGTCACTTCACCAGCTGCGGTTTGTTCAGCGGCACCTCTCAACCCAGCGATGAAATGGTGTGTGAAAAATGATGCACCCAACACATCTGACTCATGAGCGCGTTCAAGCCCGGAACTCGAAGCCAAGAGGGCAGTACCTTCTGCAGACAACAATCGCGTCACCGGCACTTCAAGCGCATCGACTGCCACCAACCCTTTGGCTCGAGTCCACCCGCCTCCGTGACAGGCATCGACGATACCAATTCTCAATTTGGCTGGGCCGCCTTCGAGCTTCGCTTTGAGCTGCGTGAGTTGCAGCGCCTTGCCGTGCGAGTACAGGGCTTGTGGGTCAGCGTGGCCTGAAAAATAGAAGAGCAACATCGTGTCGTCGGTATTGCCAGTCAGTCGCTGTTGGTAGGTCTCGATGCCTTCAAGTATTGCGACTGGCTCGGGGTCTTTGAGCACCAGAATGTCTTCTGGCAAAAAACCACCCACATCACGAAGGGTCGCAGCCAATCGCTCAGCGTCTTTATGAGCGTATTGAAGGTTGGTTCGACCAACGATGGCTTGATTGGCGCCCACTAAGACGGCGATTCGTCTTCCAAATTTGCCCTCTGTTGCCGCCATTGAGCTGGCGGAAAAGAGCGCGACACAAAACAGTACAGGTGTGTTCATGGCACTTGCTCCGAACTCTTCACTTTAGGAAAACTCAGCCGCGTGACCCAAATCGATTCATTTCGAGTCTCTCGTATCGCAGCGGCGCGGAGCTGGAGCGCGTCGAGCTGCATTGCACTCATCACCACCACCACTTGCCCAGGGCCCGAAGCGGAATCAAAGCGCAAACTCATCGGGAGCAGCGTGCTCAAGTCGCCTTCAACAGCACCTTGGTACAGAACAGTGACTTCATGATTGGGAGACTCTGAAAGCACAGCCACCTCGCGCATGGCGCCAGAGAAAACTTCAAAGCGAATGGCATCGCCCGTTCGAAAGGCAGAGCGGCCGTCCCACAATTCGACGCGCTCATCGCGCTTCGCGAATACAGAAACAGCGGGCGCGCTCTTGCTTCGAATCTGCGGTGTCGACGTAGGGGACAACATGACGCCCACAGCCAATGCTCCTGCGAGTGCTAACCCACCAAACATATGACGACGAGCGGGTTGCGGTTTGATTGTCGTCAACCACGCAGCGGGCTCAAGCGGCTCACTGAGTCGCTCGAGGTGAGCACGACATTCCTCACATGAATCGACATGACTGCGCACTGTTTGACTGTCATTTCGAAGATAGTGGGCATCCAACTCGACCCAAGTCGGGTGACTCATGACAAAAACTCTCTGCGCAAATGAGACAGGCGCACTTCGAGCTTTTCCAAGAGCCGACGCACGGTGCGCTCTGAACAGCCCATGAGCTTGGCCACTTCGAGCTGCGACAGCCCATCAACTCGAGTCAAAATGGCCGCTTCGAGCAGCTCAGCTGGAAGATGTTGCACCAGCAATTCAAGACTTCGTCGATTCTGCAGAATTTCCATCGGGCTGT
>JAYUVR010000287.1:0-7059 GCA_043753955.1 Archangium sp.
CTACGAGAAACGCGCTACTTGAAATGTTTCGTGCTGCGCGTGCTTTAGCGAAAATCAGCGGGTGAAAAAGATGCACTTCGTCGAAGCGCCATAAACAAGGCGAGCACCAACATGGTCGACACAGGCACTGCCGCCAGCAGCCCAACGATGCACGCCAAAACACCACCGAACATGATGAGCAACGCTAAGACTGAATATCCCAGCGTGCGAACACGCTGACCGCGACCTAAAACCCAGGCTCGACGAAAAGCCTCAAGGGCGTTGCACTTTCCGACCATCAACTCAGGTGTCGAAAACAGCCAGGCGGGTAAAAACAGCACACTCACTCCCAAAAGAACGACAGAAATTCCCATCACCAACCCAGGCACCCCCCGCCCGTCAAAGGGGAAGAAGCCGACGGAATAAAGCAACGCCATCACCACTCCAGCCCCCACCAGCATCATCAGCAGCTTGATGGTTTCCAACAGGGCATACTGAGGCAGCAGGTGGAGCTGACTGAACATGCGACCGATGTCGGCCTTCTTGCCCATCAACACATCGAAAAGCACCCGATAGAAGCCGATGAGCCCAATTCCATTGCCCACCATCCCAATGATTCCACCTATCAATTGCCAGACAAAAAACGCGGCGCCGAGGGAAGTTGGGTTTTTCAAACCGTCTGCGAGATCAAATTTGATACCCAGCGCCGCAAACACAACGCCTGAAAGCACCTGTCCCACCAGCCCTGCGCCATAACTGAGGGCCATCAGCACCAAAGTCGCGAGAATGCACATGGGCACTTCACGTTGGAACGCCAAGATGAGGTGATCCCACAGCGCATTGAATTCAGACTCAGCTGTGAAGGGAAATTCTTCTCCCTGCAGGTTTCGGCAAGCGAGGCATTGAGCCTGCGTGCCATTTTCGCAGCAGACCTCGCACATAAAATTTCCGCACCGAGTACAGACCCATTGAGCGGTGGTGCCAACGTGCACAGCACATTGCGCTCCGGTGGGGCTTAGCTGCATAAGGTCGTTTTCATTTGGTCCTTCAAAAAACAGCCGTGACGCTACCTGACGACGCCCCTGATGAGAGAGAAATGATGATCGCCTGGCGCCGGGCGATAAACGAGACGCGTGCGGTGCTCAAAGCGGCCAGTCAAACGTGGGCTCGACATTCATGCCCGGGGACGGCTGAATGTTGCCAACTCAAACTCACCCAAAAAGAGCCTTGGCTCTGGCCGAGTGAATGGAAAGTGCTTCAGGCTCAGCTCGCCCTCGAAGCGCGGCCGCTCCCGAAAGCGCGCAGTGACGGTGCGTGCCCCTTTCTCGACGCCTCAGGTCTACGCTGCACGGTGTACGAAGCGCGACCATTCGGGTGTCGCACGTTTTTCTGCGGAAGAATTCAAGGCCCTACTCGACTGCCTGCAGCGCAGACCAACGCGCTCTTAGAGCGCCTGTGTGCATTAAATCTCGAAGCCGATGCTGACGCGGCCCCGCGTTCCATCTTGACCTGGCACGCGCTGACCTCTTCCGAACAGAAGTGATCTGCTTAAAAGACAACCGTTTGAACGCGTCATCGAATTGACGCTTCAGGGTCACGCAAAGCCGTTGGGTGAGTAACGACCTCGGAAGGGTCTGCCCAGACGACGGCTCTTGTGCGCCAACCTCCGAGATTACAAGGCAACCTTCAGACTCTTCTGTGGCGTGCCGATTGCTGAGCCAGGGACCAGTCGTTCCCTATCTGGCGTGGAGACCGTCTCCCCGCCTCCACTGCCAAGGAGTACCATCATGTCGCTTAAGAAGAACCTGCAGGCTTTAGTAGGAGGCCTCGCCGCCTCTGCCCTCATCGGTTGTGGCCCCGGCGTCACACCCGAGACCAAGCCCGCCGACTACGGAGACATCTCTGGCGTTGAGGAAATTGCTCAGCCCTTAGCCGCGCTTGCGACCGCGCCTGTGTTTGCCACCGGAACGCTCACGGTCACCTTGGCTTCTGGCGAATTGGCCATCATTTCGAAACACGCCGTCACCGGCAACATTCTGGTCAACGACGTCTTCGCCGCTGGTGCGACGGCGGCGGCAGTGAAGAACGTTGCGATAACTGGCGCGGCCGGTGATGAGACCGTCATTCTCGACTTTGCCAACGGCACCTTCGCCCCGGGCACTTCGTCGGCTCCCGGCACCACCGCCGCCTTGGGCGCTGGTAACGACCTCTTCAAGATTCGTGGCTCGGGTTCTACGGCTGACACGTTCACCGTCGGTGGAACGGCGCTGGCGACGGACATGGCTTTTAATATCGACGCCTACAAAGACATCACCGTAACGGGCACGGGCACCATCGCCTTCACGCTCAGCTTGGGTGGCGGCAACGACGTGTTCAACGCCAACACGGGCGCGTACGGCACGGGTGGCGTCGCGTATACGGGTTTGGTTACGGTCTTCGGCGGTTTGGGCGACGATACGCTCACCGGCGGCGACGGCAATGACACCCTCTACGGCGACTTGGGCAATGACACCTTGAACGGTGGCACGCTCAACACCGACTCTGACGTCTTCAGCGGCGGTGGTGGAACCGCAGACATCGTCACCTATGCAGCTCGCACGGCAGCGATTGACGTCACCGTAGGTTTGGCCGCCGACGACGGTGAAGCCACTGAAACTGACGACATTCAGTCCGACGTGGAAATCGTCAAAGGTGGCACGGCCGCAGATACCTTCACGGGTACCACGGGAGACCAAACGTTCTACGGCGGGGCCGGTAACGACACCTTTGACATGGGTCTTTTGGCCTCGACTGGCGCTGGTAACGACACCATTTATGGCGAAGCCGGTACCGACACGGTGACCTACGCCGCGCGTCTTGAAGCGGTCACCATCACCATGGACTTGAACGTTGCCAACGACGGCAATGGCACTTCGTCGGAATTGGACAACATTCGTGACGACGTCGAAAACGTCATCTGCCCCACGGGCGCTTTCGTCTGCACCGTGACTGGCAACGCACTGGCCAATACCTTCACCGGCGGCGCTGCTGCTGACGTGATGTCAGGTGGAGCGGGCGACGACACCTTCATCGTCGGCGACAACACGACCATCGGTACGGGTGCAGACAGCTTCACGGGTGGTGCGGGTCTCGACACCGTCGATTTCTCACTCTTCGGCGCGGCTATCAACGTGATTATGGACGGCACTGCCTCAACCACGATGAGCAAAGTCATCGCGGCCGACATTGAAAATCTCACCTGCGACGCGGCGACCGCGTGCACCGTGACTGCCAACGCGCTGGCGAACAAGATAGTGGGCAGCTCGGCCCTCGACACCATCACCGCCTTAGGTGGCGATGACCGCGTCGAGACCAACGGCGGCGCCGACGTCGTCGACTGTGGTGACGGCAGCGATATTTTGATTGGCGCCGGTGCTTCTCCGGTCGGCACTACCTGTGAATTGTAAGCATACCTTCAGCTGAACTTCGCTGAAGTTTAGGGGCGGGCACGAACTGCCCGCCCCTTCGATTTGTTTTTAAAGACATAAAAAAACCGGGGGATTCACATGAAGCTCGTCATCTTTGCGCTGTTCTTCTGTCTTGCACTCACCGGTTGCCCCAAAGAGCCTTCAGGCAACGACGGCGGCCCGAATTCAACCGGCGGAGGTTCAGCAGGAAATACAGGCGGAGGAACCGGCAACAACTCTGGCGGCGGTGCCGGCTCGACGGGCGGAGGGAGCGACAACACGGGAGGGTCTGGTGGTGGTGGACCGGTCGTCACACCCGACGGCGGCATGGCCTACGCTCCGCAAATTACAATGCTCGACGTCAGCACTGCCGGGCGCACGGGCAGAGATCTCTTCTTTTCCATCAAGGGAAAAGATCGCAATCTCGACGCGACTTCAATCTCGGTTCGCTTCTTAGACATGCAAGGTATGCCCGTGATGGCCTTTGACGCCAATCACGACGGAATTGCCGAGGCGGAAGAAGGCTCGTTGCTGCTGAGCGGCAAAAAATGGGTGGGCGAAACCGTCACCGCAACCGCCACCATCAAAGGTTTCTTTGCCATTCCGCTCGGGGTGACTCAAGTGGGAGTGGCCTTGGTCGATGTTTCGGCGCTTCTCTCTGACGAAATGATTGTCACCATTGCAGAGCAAGACGTACGAGCGCGCGGAGAACCGTGCGACAACATGTTCATTCAAGACAGATGCGCGCCGGGGCTCGGCTGCCGTGGCACACCTACTGTCTGTAACGAGGGCCTCGCTCCCGAAATTAGCAGAATGGCTTTCTACAAAAACACCACCGGGAGCCCCACGGTGCTCATCGAGGGCAGCGAGCCTGAAGACGACCTCTTCCAAGTGAAGTTTCAATTTCAGAACGCGCAAGGGCAGTTCATCTCTATCGATTCTGACGGTGACAACACGCCCGACATGGCGTCTTTCGACGCTGACGCGCTCAACCTGGCTGTCGATGGAACGTATTTCATTCGGCTCCAACCTGCTGAAGGGCTCGACCTTCAAGTGGCCAAATTGGTGGCGACGCCCAGTGACGGCGCAGGGCACAACGGCATGCCGAAGATTGCCGCCCCATCAACCATTCCCGTTCGCAGCGCTGGCCAAGCGTGTGACGCTCGCGGGTTTGATACCTGTGGGCCTTCTTTAACTTGCTTCCCGGGAACCATCGGCGCGAGCAACAAGTGCTCAAGTGCAGCTCCCCTTCGCATCACTCAGTGCGGTGCTGCGCCGGTGTTGGTGGCCACGCCCACGGGTGCAAAAATCACCGCGATTTCTGAAGGTGGCAGTTTGTGGGACGCTCCCCCAGGCTGCTCGACCGGTGACCCCAAGACGCGCCCCGAAGGCATCGTCAAGGTGCGTCTGATGGATCGCGCGAACAGGCTCACCGTGAGCACCGTCGGAACAAACACTACTTTTGATACCACCTTGTATGTCCTGCCCGGCTGCCCCAACGATACTGTGGATAACATGGGCTGCTCAGACGACGCCCCGGTAGGTAGGCCAGCCTCTGAGCTCATTCTCACCGATGTACCCGCAGGCGATTATCTGGTGGTCGTCGACTCATTCGACTTGGTGGGAGGTACCTTCGAACTCACCGCTACGGTCGAATAACACTCACCTCAGATTGTGGTTCGACCGCGGCGGGATTAGAGCTGGAGGGGCGTGACGTCTCTCTCAGCGCTATCGCTTGGTTCTCCCGCGGCCATCACCACGCTTCGTCTTACGGAGCGCGACGTGGCGTGGTTGCGGGCCATCGGCCTCGATGAAGGGGCCACCGTCACGGTGCTGCGCAGGGCTCCTTTGGGTGGCCCGTTGCACGTTCGCATTTCAGGTGGTGCAGAATTGGCCATCGATTTCCGCTTGGCTGAGCACATTGAGGTCGACATCTCGACGGCGTTGGTGTCGTGGTGAACGGCAAGCGCATCGTCGCTCTGGTGGGAAGACCCAATGCTGGCAAGTCATCGCTGTTCAATGCGGTGACCGGCAGCCACGCAAAAGTGGGCAACTTCCCAGGAGTGACGGTCGAATTGGGCGAAGCGCTGGTCAGGCTTTCCAGCGGAGAAGACATCGAGCTCGTCGATTTGCCTGGTGTCTACACGGTTGAAGGAGAACCCGACCCCGAGAGCGACGAAGGGCATGCCACTGGTTTTTTAGAATTGCTTGAGACGCAAAAAAAGCCCTACCTCATCGCTCAAGTGCTCGACGCGACGCAACTCGCATTGGGTTTGCGTCTGACGGTGGAACTCCGCCGTCGTGGAGTGCCACTGGTCGTCTTGGCCACCCAGCACGACGCACTGGTCGCTCAAGGGTTTGAGCTCGACGTACGCACCCTGAGCGCCGTACTGGGAGTGCCCGTTTTGGCCACCAGCACCAAAGACAGTGGCCTTAAGCACAAGGTGATTGAGACGCTGACTGATGCGGTTCGAGAAAATCGTATTCCGCCTACGGGTGGCTTCGACGTTCAGGCGCTGACGAAAAAAGCACTCATTCCCCGTATCAATGCCAAAGAAGCCTTTGCTCGAGTGCGTCGCCGTACGGAAAGGCTCGACGCGATTTTGCTTCACCCGGTGCTGGGCCCTTTGGCCTTCATCAGTTTGATGACAGCACTGTTCGCGGCGGTTTTCTTTGTGGCTGAACCGGTGACTGGGTTCATCGACCTCGTCAATCAGGCATTGGGAGCGCAGATTGAGAACTGGCTCGGGGTGAGCTGGCTGTCTTCGCTCCTCGTCGACGGCGTGCTGGGAGGCGCAGGTACCGTGCTTTCCTTTCTCCCGCAGATTGTCATCTTGACCATCGCGATGGAGCTCATCGATGCGTCGGGTTACTTGGCCCGCGGTACGTTTTTGGTCGATCGCCTGCTGCGAGTGGCTGGGCTGGGCGGTCGTTCATTCGTGCCGCTTCTCACTGCACATGCCTGCGCGGTGCCTGCCATTTCATCTGCACGTATTATTCGAGACCCAGGGCAGCGGCTGCGCACCATCTTGGTATTGCCGCTGATGACGTGCTCTGCGCGAATTCCTACCTATGGCTTGCTCATCGCCGCGTTCTTTTCTGAGCGATCAGCTTGGTTCAAAGGCGCGCTCTTCGTCGGGCTCTACTTCGCAGGCGTCTTCTCGGGGTTGATCGCGTCGTTGATTTTGGGTCGCACCGTCAAACGTACGGGGCAAACGCGGCCCTTGGTTTTAGAAATGCCCGCGTACCGCATGCCTCAGGCGCCTGTGGTAGCGCGAGTGGCTTTGCGAGCAGCCAGCCGTTTCGTCAAAGATGTGGGTTCCGTCATTCTTGTTGCGGCTCTCGTTTTGTGGGCACTGTTGACGGTGCCAGGGCCTGGTCAAACCCACTCTGCACCTCCAGATGCATCACCTCGAGTCGTCGCCATGCATGGCAGTTTGGCGGCATCGATTGGCAGAGTTCTCGAGCCCATCACCAAGCCCGCGGGTTTTGATTGGCGACTCAACGTGGGGTTGATCGGCTCAGTCGGAGCACGCGAACTGATGGTCGGCACCATGGGCGTAATTTTTGGCATCGAGGCGGGCGATGACCCAACCCCGCTGGCCACTCAAATACGCGAGGCCAAAAATGCAGA
>JAYUVR010000288.1:0-5944 GCA_043753955.1 Archangium sp.
AGAGAAGGGGTCAATTCGGCAGGTTCAGCCGTGCGAACATTGATGTCAGGCGCGTGACGCGCGGCGAGTTGGCGCAGGGCTTCAACGCGCATGGTGACGCGCCTGAGTTCGCCGGGGCTGAGGCCGGCGATGGGAATGACGAGAAACTCGAAGGTGCAATTGGGCGTGGGAGCGAGCACCACCCCGGTGACCAATGGGCGATGCTGGCTGTAAGACATCGGTGGGGGCAGATCGAGTTGCTCGCACAACCGGCCCCAACGCCGTCGTCGCGGCGGTTGTATCAACCCGGGTGGATCGGTGTCGAAGGAGGGTCTGCGAAAGCGCGCGTGGAGCAGCAGCGGCGCCAGGCGAATGAAGGCGCGGCTCTTTCGAGACAGACAGGCAGTGAGGCGAACGGTCCGTCGACGAAGCGTAGGGAGAGCCGCATCGTACGGAGGCCGCGAAAACTGGCGGCTTCGCATTAGAATTTGTCGAGGAGTGTCAGCCTAAACTGCTGTGCCGCAGCCGACATGCTCGCCTCGAGCGCGCGCTGAGTGGCCGCAAAGCGGGTAGAGGCCTCAAAGATGTCGACATCTTCCAGTGCGCTTCTGGCGTCGCTGGCGGAATCTCGATTCTGTCGGGCCATGGTGGATGCCACGTCGAAGACATTCATCATCGCGCCGAGGCGACTGCGCTCTTGAGAGACCTGCACAATACCGTCATCAAGATTTTCTACCGCAGCTCGAATATTGGTGACGTTATTGGTGGAAAGAGCAGTGGTAAAGTCGCGCAGAGATTGAAGAACATCAACTCCGCCCGCGCTGCCCTTCAGGGCGACGTCAGCTCGCACTGAGGCATCTTGCAGCACCCCAGGGGCGATTTCGACGCGTCGAATGTTGGAATCGCCTGTGTAGTTGCCCTGTGCGTCGAAGGGGGGCGCACCGTCTTGCATGCCTCCGAAGACGTAGCGCTCGCCGAAGCGCATGTTCAGTTGTGAGACGATTGCTGAAAAGAGCTGTTGTACCTCGACAGCGCCGCCCGCTCGATCGCTCGCATTGTAGGTGTCGTTTGACAGCTGAACGGCCAATTCTTTGGCGCGCGTCAGAGAAGTGGTGAGCTGATCCATCGCGCCATCGACGGCTCCGAGTTCTTCAGAAGCCCTGCTTGAGGCGTTTAAGATGCCCACCTGGCGTTCAGATTCTTGTTGGTGGCGTACGAGCATTCCCGCATCGCCCGCGGCATCCCATGGGTGCTCAATGCGTTTGCCTGAAGAGACGCGATCTCCTGCCTCGGTCGACTCAGCTCGTGCCCTCATAATTCGCTGATTCGCGAGGTTAAAGAGTGCTTGGTCGCTTACACGCATAAGATGCCTTCCCTTCGTCCTCAGGTCACTTCAGTGCCATGAGGGTGTCCAACATTTCATTCGTCGTTTTGATGACGCTCGCCACCGCTTGATATGCGCGTTGTGCCTTCTGCATGTTGACGAGTTCTTCGTCGATGGACACACCACTGGCTGATTGACGCATGTTTTCCAAATGGCCCAGCATCGCGCTGTCACCGTCTGACATGATGGAGGCCCGCTCGGTGGTGGCTCCATATTGCGCAGTGATACGAGCGATCGAGCCCGAAGGGGTGGTGCCGTTTGAAAGCGTCTGCGACTCGGTGTCAATCATCGCTTGAACTGCGCCTGAATCGCCGGGAGCCGAAGTGGAACCCGCCGGAAACAAATTGGGGTCTGCGGCGATGGCGGCTTCGATGGTCATCGAGGCGGCAGCGCCTTGAGCGGTTGCTGACCCCGTAAACAAAGGCCGGCCCGTAGAACCATCGAGGCCGACGCCGGCCTGGGCCGCAGCGTTGACGGCATTCGAGAGGTCAAAAGCGAGTTGATCGATCTGCGTTTGGGCGGTGCGCAAAGCCCCGTCGCGAGCAGCCAGAAGCCCGCCCATCTCACCGCCGGGACTGGTGTTCAAAGGCTTAGGCGAACTCCCGTCGGGGTTCTGAATGTAGATTTGATATCGCCCGCTGTTGGCCCCGTCTGGGAGCACGGAAAATTGAGCTGCCTTTTCGCCCGCCACAAGCGCAGAGCCACCCGGGAGCGACAAGTTGAGGTCGCCTTCGGTATTGGCGACAGGCGTGGCCCCGGTGAGTTCGGCCATGCGATCTCCCAAGCGCAGTCGGGCATCGAGCAGGTCGTTAGGTTGGCCCCCGGTGGCGCGGGCCTGGCGAATTTGCGTGTTGAGGGCTGCGATTTGTTGAGCGGTCTCGTTGATCTCTGGCAGCCGACCTTCAATTTTCGAATCGATGCCCGCTCGGGCCGCATCAATGGCGACTGCAGAGCGGTTAAATGAAAGGGCTAAGCCCTTGGCTGCACCCACTGCCGCTTCGCGGTAGTTAGAGCTGCCCGGGTTTTGAGCCAATGCGCGCAACTGATTATAAAAATTAGAAAGGGCCGGAGCGACGCTGTTGTCGACATCGATGGCGCTGACTGATTTGAGCGTCTCGGCTTCGGTGCCTGACATCATGCCCCGGGCGAGGGCGCCGGGAATTTGGGCTTCTAAAAAGCGGTCGCGAGATTGGGTGATGGCCTGCAACACGGCCCCGCGGCCGATGAAGGCATTCCCGTAGCGTTCTGCAGGGGTAACCGCGGCGAGTTCGGCGCGCTGGCGCGCATACCCAGGGGTATTCGAGTTGGCTAAATTCTGCGCCACAGTCGAGCTGTAAGCCTGCTGTGCTTGCAGGCTGGTCGCGCTCTGCTGCAGAAGTGCCAAAAGACCGCTCATGCTCGCTCCGAATGCGTCCCGGTCTTTTCAACCAAAGAAGGTTGGCCCCGACGGGTGTAGGCGCTGGGTCGTGGGGCGAGGTGAGTGACGTAAGCGCGCACCACGCTGAGCGCTCTTTCTGCAAGGAGTTGATTGACCGCGTCGAGTTCGTTGAGGGCCTGAGACAAGGCTCTAATTTCGGCGAAGACACCGGTGAGTTGTTCACCTTCGAATGGCGCTAGTGTACGCACTTGTTCGAGGGTCACATCATTCAAGCCGTGTGCCTGAGCAAAGAGCGCCAAGTTTTTGGCGAGCTCGCTGGTGAGCCAGGTTGAGTGTTGATTGAAGGCCTCTCTTAAGCTCGCTTGCGTCAACAAGGCTGGGGTGTCCAGTGACTTGAGAACAAAGCGAGATTCTTTCGAGCGGGCCACTTCGGTGGCAAGCGCAGCTTTAAGCTTGAGCGCTGTGTCAAGAGCGTGCGGGAGGCTCATGAAGGGATCCAGGTGTGTGTCACGTGGCCAACATGGCTCGCATACGGGCCTCGACTTCGGCTTCGCTGACGAGCTTTTGCGCAATTTGTTGTGGTGACGGGTAGTACTGCCCGCTTCGCACGGCGCTTATGATTTCCGCAACTCGAGCCGATCTTGAAGAAGCGATCGACGCTCTGGCTCCTTCCACTGCCGCATCTTGTTGCGGCGTAGAAACAGAGACCCTGTCTTTGACAGTCTTCTGCTCTGACGTTTCAGCAACGCGGGCAGTGGTAGTAGGTAAGACTTGTACGGCGGATTCTTGGACCTTCATGGGGAACCTCCACCCCATTCTTCGGCACGAAGCCGATAAGCCTTAAGCGCCACACCGGGATCTATTGGTTGACCCGCCTTTCGAACCTCAAGATGCAGATGCGGCCCTGTAGTTCTACCGGTTTGACCTACCCAGCCCACAATCTCACCAGCAGCTACATGTGTGCCCGGTGTCACCGCGACGTCGCTGGCGTGGGCATACAACGTAGAAGTGCCGTCCGTGTGGGCTACCTCAATGGCGTTGCCGTACCCGCCGCGGGCTCCTGCCGAAATCACCACGCCGTCCTTAGCCGCCGGAATAGGGGTACCCAGAGGCGCCGCTAAATCGACGCCAGTGTGTTGAGAAAGCACACCTGTGAGGGGATCTCTGCGTTGGCCGAAGGCGCTGGCGACAGTACCCAAATGTGCGTCAGTTGCTGCACCCTTATCCAGCGAGTTGGAAATTAGAGCTGAGAGCCCGAGCCCGCCACTGTTTGAAATGGCTTCGGCCAAGGTGTCAGCAAACATGTTCGCCGTCAGAGAACTGCCGGCAGCCTCGGTGCCCTTAAAGACGCCAGAAGAGGTGAGGAGCTGCTTGATGATGAAGCTCTCGAGTTGACGGGCCTCGGGCGTACTTTTTGGGCGCACTTACATCACCTCGAGATCAGCATCGAGGCTGCCCACGGCTTTGAGTGCTTGAAGAATGGCCACCAGATCTCTCGGAGGCGCTCCGATGGCGTTGAGAGCCTTGACCAAGTCATCGACCGAAGAAGCCGCGGGCACCGAAATGGCTGCGCGTTTCTGTTCTTCAGCTTCAATCTGTTGAAGCGGCGTCACCACCGTTTTCCCGCTTTGGGAGAACGCATTGGGTTGGGAGACCGCAAATTGAGTGGCGATGGCGATGCGCAGCCCTCCATGACTTACGGCCGCGGGGCGCAGCTTGACATTCTCGCCCATGACGATGGTCCCCGTGCGCTCGCTGACGACCACCTTGGCGCGAATATCAACTTCGATGGTGAGGGCCTCGAGCTTTGAAAGAAATTGAACCGGAGTTGCTTTGTCTCCTTCGGGCAGCGTGACTTCGACTGCTGCGGCGTCGATGGCCTTCGCACTTTGCGTTCCGGTGATTCCGTCGATGACGGCGGCGATGCGAGCTGCGTTGGTGAAGTCAGCGCGTTTGAGTCGAAGCACAAGCGAGCCTCCATCAAGCTTTGGGGTGACCGCTTTTTCGATGGTCGCCCCTCCGGGAATGGTGCTGCTGGTGGGCGTATTTTTTTGGACCGAAGCAAAGCCCCCGTTGCTGTTGAAGCCTCCCACTTGAACGGGGCCTTGCGCGACCGCGTAGGTTTGACCATCGGCACCGGTCAGGGGCGTCATCAATAAAGTTCCACCCTGGAGTGAGCGCGCATTGCCCATCGCCGAGACCGTCACATCGATGGTGGAACCGGTGCGAGAAAAGGTGGGCTGTTTGGCAGTCACCATCACCGCGGCCACATTGCGGCTGCGTATTTCGAGCGGGTCGACGCGAATGCCTAAGCGACCCAACATGCCCGCCACTGACTGCATGGTGAAGAGCACCTGTTGGGTGTCTCCGGTGTTGGTCAGGCCCACCACCAGCCCGTAGCCGAGCAATGCGTTGTCGCGACTGCCTTGAACTTCGACCAATTCTTTCAGGCGCGCCGTAGCGGCTTGCGCGGGGAAAGCGAAGAGACACAGCGTGAGTACAAAAATGGAGCGCATGAGGAACCTTTAGAAAGGGGAAATCCAGTTCCACAGTCGGGTGAAGAAGCCAGGCTTCTGGTTGTCGGTAAGTACTCCGCGACCCGTGAATTCGATTTCAGCGTCTGCCACGTACGAGCTGCGCACCGAATTGTCTTGAGCGATGTCGATGGGGCGCACGACCCCTGAAATGTAGAAGTGTTGCTCTTCAGAATTAACCAACACCACGCGGTGACCTTCGATGAAGAGGTTGCCATTCGGCAGCACCTTTTTCACCACCGCGGGTACGGTCGCGGTCAACTTCTCAGTGCGCCCCGTCTGTCCCTCGCCGCTAAATTTGAGCCCATTTTTGAGGCTCGCATTGCCTTCGATTGCAGGGTTGAGCTGAACGGTGCGTAAGAATGCCTGCAGCGAGGCCGAAAATTCTGTCTCGCGGCTCAAGTTGGTGTCGGCGGATCTCTTCGCGTCAGCATTCTCTTCGATGCGTACCACCACCAAGTCTTGTTCGCGAAAGGCTCGATAGTCTGAAAAGAGGTTGGCGTTGCGGCCGTCGGCTTTCCACAAGCTGCCCTCGTTATTTTCGGGCGCGGCCTCGTTCTTCTGTGCCAGCACTTCGTAGTTGCGCGTCTTGGGGGTGTACGAATCGATGTGAGCCACCCCGCAGCCGGTCAATGCCATCACCCAGAATATGTACCTCATGAGCCGCCT
>JAYUVR010000289.1:0-2036 GCA_043753955.1 Archangium sp.
GATGCGCGGCGCTTGGGCCAGCGATTGCTCGCTCGGCCTGGGGTGTCAGGGCCTTTGTCTTCATCTTCAGAAGCGGCGCTGGCTGAAGCAGCCAACATCGTGGCTTCTGCGAGTTTGTCGGCCATGGGCACGCTCACGCATGCAGTGTTGTTGCCTTCAACTCCCGCGGTACAAGTGTGTACGGTGGGGCAGTTGGTGGGGTCGTCAGAGGGCGGCAATGCGCAGACGGTGATGGCGGCGAATTTTATGTCGACCAACCCGCCTACTTTTTGTGGCTGGCTGTTGATAATGATGGACCAAGAGACGACCGCGAGTGCGTTGGCTCGCTTGGGCTTGTAAGAGAGCGCGTAGTGAATGATTTTGAACAGCCTCTTGCTTAGGCCTCAAAACCATCAGCTTTCAGCTCGTTAAGAAAGCGAATCGGCAGAGGCGAAGCACACGTGAGACGATCAAATCACCCTACAGCTCCATGGCGTGAGTCAGAAGCATGAAGACATCACTGGCGTAAGCACTGTTGAGCGTGTGTTGCAGAATGTTATCAGTAGCGATAATATTTAGAAGTGGACTATTTCAGCCTGGTTAAGCGGGCCTCTCGCTTGCCGATCATCGAGACGAACACACTCCGTCTCTGGGGCGATGAGCCGCGAGCGTTATCGGTTCAGCTAAGCCGTTGGCTTAAAGCAGGCAAACTGCTGATGCTCCGCCGAGGTTTCTATCTTCTTCCTCCCGATTTGCGGAAGGTGGAACCTTCACTTGAGTACATGGCAAATCTGTTGGTGACTCCGTCTTATGTCAGTTTCGAGCGTGCTCTGGCATTGCACGGGCTGATTCCGGAGCGAGTGGGGTTGGTTCAGTCTGTCACCACGGCACGGCCAGCGCAGTTCAATACGCCAGTCGGTGATTTTGAGTACCGCCATGTGAAACATGAATGGTTCATGGGCTATCAAGAGATGAACGTGAACCAAGACCAGGCGCTCGTTGCCACGCCTGAGAAGGCACTGCTCGATCTTCTGTACTTCTCGACCGGGCCATTTACAGATGAGCGGGTGGATGAAATGCGCCTGCAGAATTTCGAAGCGTTCGACGTGAACAAGTTCGTCAGGCTCGCAGCAGGTCAGGGGAGGCGCGTGGAACCAGCAGCAGCGACGCTCGCTCGCTGGCTTCGCCGCTCGAAGCGAAGGGGGGGGCAATGAAAGACCACCTCTTGCAAACCGTTCTCGTTCAATCAAAAGATTTACGGGCAAACCTCGCCCGAGAATATCTTCAAATTTATATTCTTCGTCTTCTCCACGACACGGGCTCGATGACGGAGCTCGCGTTTATCGGTGGTACGGCGCTTCGAATTCTCTACAAGCTAGCGCGCTTCTCAGAAGATCTTGATTTTTCGTATGCCCCCTCGACCCCAACCAAGTCGACCTTCGATGCCCAAAAGATGTTCGAGGTTCTTCAGCGAGAACTCAACAAAGCCGGTTATGTTGTCAATTTGAAGGCGAGGTCGAAGCGAAACGTTGCGAGCGCATTTTTTCGCTTTGAGGGCCTGGCCAAGGAAGCGGGTTGGCACTCCGACCCACGGCTCGCTTTGTCAATCAAACTCGAGATCGATCTCCGCCCCCCAGCGGGAGCGCGCCTCGAGACGACCCTTATTCAGCGATTCTTTCCAGTCGCAATTCGCCACCACGACTTGCCCTCGCTCTTCGCTGGTAAATTGCACGCAATTCTCGCCCGACCGTATGCCAAGGGCCGCGACTGGTACGATTTGGTGTGGTACCTCACTCGAGAACCCGCTTTCGAACCAAACATTGAGCTGTTGGCCAACGCGCTCGAACAGACTGGGCATTCACTTGAGGCTGAAGATTGGCGAGAGGCCGTCAGTGCTCGTCTCGGCTCGCTGAAATGGAGCTCAGTACTCGATGACCTGAGACCTTTCGTCGAAAGGCAGAGCGACTTGAACATCATCAACCCCGATCTGATCCTGAAGCTGTTGAAAGACAAAACTGAAGTTTCGGCCATTTGAGTGGCTCGAAATCAACATCGTG
>JAYUVR010000290.1:0-15147 GCA_043753955.1 Archangium sp.
AAACTAAAGCAAAGCGTTGCAGCGAGCCTGCTTCGACTGAAGGGAAAGGTCACTGAGGCGAAAGAGGAAATCAAAAGTCACGTTGCCGGAGCCACGCGCTTGGTAGAACAGCAAAAGGCTGAAGTGCGCAAGACGGTCGACGGCTTCAAAAACTCGATCGAGAAAAATACCCACGCCATTGCTTCAGATTTCTCTGCCGTGCTCGATCAAGCAACAGCAGACCTGACTGCCTTTGAGAAACGTGCTGCTCAACGAGGTCAACGAGTGTTCCAAGGTCCTGATCGCGTCAGCCTTAACAATCAAGTGGTTTACACAAGAACGTTGATTGACCACTTAAACAACACAGGCCAGAAGTAAGTGACTCGAGCGGTAAGACTCTTCGCGTCTTACTTCCGATTCATCACTTCAGCCTGGCTGTAGACCACCTCATACACCACCGCGGAAGGATCGCTCTGGTGTGTACTGAGTGGGTTTTGCGGAGTCCACGCCGCGACAATCAATCGTCGCGCGTCACGCGAAAAGCGAACCCGACGAATGGCCCAGCCGTAGTCATGCATCACTTCATCAGTCATTCCATGAAGAATGACTTTTTTGTCCCACCCGCCGCTCGCCAAAGTCAAACCGTCGGGGCTGATGGCTACTGAAGCCACGACTCCAGCGTGCCCGCCCTTCTTTTCCACCACCGTACCAGAGCGGATATCGACTCGAGCCGCACAGTCCCACTCTCGGGCGGGTTCGACAGTCTTTTGCTTTTCTCTGTCATAGACGACTTTCGTTCGCTCAGCCTTCGTCTCTGAAAACGCAATGCCAACCATGTGGCCGAGCGCATCGAGCGATAAATCATTTATCGGAGCTGGCAATTGAAACGCGCGTTCTAACTTTAATGTTTGAGCTGAACTCAATTGAAACTGCGGTGCGCCCTCTTTCATCGCAATCACAATCTCTTCACTGGCCGCATCGAAGGCGGTGGAAAAATGCTGCAGCAGCGCGCTTCCCAATACGGCTTGCGCATCAGGTGGAACACAGGCGTCACAGATGGCGAAGTCGATGGGCTCAAGCGTGAGGTTTTTTATTGAAAGGCTCCGGCCCTTGACGACTTTCGCCAACTGCTGACCAAAAGCGGTGGGAATCTGAACCGTGTCGCGCAACGAAGACACCTCGACACCGGCAGCCTGTGCGACGGAACCGCGAACCACCAGCAAAGGCATTCGTTCATCGAGGGCAACAGGCACAGAAACCGCTTTGTCGATGACGGCTCGAAAAAGCAGCAAGCCTCCCTTCTTGGTCACGTGCGTGCGAACCTCGCGCACCGGCGAGGGCGCATCTGCCAGCGAATAGATGAGCAGCTGCTTGTCCCATCCACCGGTGACCAATTCGCCTGACGGCGTAAAAGCTAAGCCTCTGACTTCGTCGTGGTGAGCGCGAATTTCGGCCACATGTTGCATCTGCGGTATCGAGACCAAGGTGACGAGCCCATGGGCGCTCCCCAACGCAACCAAGGTGCCTGAAGGGTGCCAACCTACAGTCACCAATGGCTCTTCCGTGAGCCACGCTGTTTCCAGCGTTCCCGTCTTGGCTGAATAAATACGAAGAGAACCATCGCGAGAAACGGTCGCCACCCGAGTGCCATCAGGTGAAAACTCAACGGCATCAACATCGTATTCGAGGGCATTGATGGCTACGTCAGCGCGTAGTTGAGGCGGCTTCGTCACGTCATGCAATGCCAGATGAAACGATTTCGAACCAAGCCTCGAGACCGCTGCCATCTGCGAATCGGGCGACAACTTGGCGTCGTAGACAAAGTCTTCTCGGTTCAACACCACCGGCTCGCTCAGTGCCACAGGTCGCCCTGAGAGGTAAGCATCAGGCGTTACGGCGAGCTCAGCCAAAGTGGCAGGAGGCGTTATGGGAATCGTCTTACAGCCACTCAATACCAAAAGAAGACAGCACAAAAGACGAGGCATCACCCTTCTGGCCTCTTGTTCGGCGCGAGTTCTTTGACACCTTTGGCGGTGATGTTGAGCAAATACAACGAGCGCTTCACTTCTCGAGAATCATCCATCGAGAGCGTACCCGTCGCACCTTGAAAATCTTTGAGATGCTGAAGAATCTCGCGAAACCCGGCCCGCGTATTGGGCGCTTGTTTGTCAATAATGCTTCGCACTATCGCACCTGAATCAAAACCAACCGCGTCAAGCAAAGTGATGGCCGCCTCTTTGTGAGCATCGCGGAACGCCGCGACAAACGCTTTGGTCGAAGGGCGATCGCTCGACTCATAGAAGGCCTCGACGTACAGGCTACACAACACATACTTGCCGCCACGTTCCATTAATTGTGGGTCGCCAGAAGTTCCTTTGGGTGAACTCCAGGTGGAAGGGCCGAGCAGAGTCACTGTTTTCAGTTTGTCTTTGCCGGTGGTCTTTTGAATTCGTTCCAAGTCTTTTTTGTCGCAGGCGTTGGTGATGATGTCTTCAACAGCCAACGCGGGGGCCACCAACGAAACCTGTTGCCAAGAATCGGGAATGAGCATCGCTTCGAAATCGATGACCGGCTCGAGGGCACCTTTGAATTTTTCAATCGCCTTACGCCGACGGAATTCATCGGTGTGGGCCTCACGAATTTCGCGGAGCTTCTCGTGATAGTCGGTGCGGTCTTCGAGGTAGTAGCGACCGGCCAACCGTTTGGCTTCTTCGGTGAACGTCTTTTGATCATGGTCGTAACTCTCGATGCCGCGAATCTGGCCGCCGCGCTTTTCGACAGAGTCCCAAAACGCATTCGAGAGCTCGACCCCGAATGAGGTGTTGGGGTGAAGAATAGCAAATGTCTTAAACCCAAGCGTACTCATGGTGTATTCGGCAAGCGCTTCTGCTTGCTGCGCATTGGTCACCATGGTTCGAAAGATGTGCGGGCCAATCTCGGTGAGACCGTCGGCACGCGACAATGTGATGAGCGGCACCTGGAGCTCTTCGGCGATCAATGCCGCTCGCTTCGCATCTTCAGACAAAAGCGGCCCGATGATGGCAATGACGCCTTCATCAAAGGCGAGTTGTTCAACCCATTTGGCCGTAAGACTGGGGTCGCCTTGCGTGTCTTTGACCAACAATTCGATGTCACTGCCTTTGAACGCCAGTTGCAGGCCACGCAAAGTGGTTTCTCCGAAGGCCTTATACTTACCGGTCATGGGTAACAGGGCGCCCACGGCTTTGGGTTTGATTTGGGTGCGTCGATTCAGTCGGTCTAACAACGCTTTTGCGTCTGAGGCGTAACTTGAATCGGCTGCGCTTGACAGCAGCGACTTCAACGCTTCTTCAAGGTGAGGCCAGTCGCGCAGGTGGTAGTAGACGCGCGCCATCTTGAAGGTAATGAGCGGCCAACCCGGGTGAGACTTGGGCAGCTCATTCCACGCTTCGGCAATGGTGATGAAGGTGGTCTTCGTTTCCACCACATCTTCCAAATTGGCGAGCGCGCGTTTTCTCTCTTCTGCGTCAACGGCAACGTCGAGGGCTTTCAGTGCGGCTTTGAGCGCTTCGCCATATTGACGGCTGCCTGCGGCGGCTCGCACCAAGGCGGCCTCGGCTACCTTTTTGTCTTCGCCTTCGAGGCGCTCAATCAAAGTGGAAAGAATTTGGTACCCATCGCGATAGGCCTTTTGTTCCACCGCAGCTAAACCCGACTTCAACCTCGCGTCATTCGATTGAGGGTGAAGGGGGTTTTCAAAGAGCAATTCACCGAGCGACTTGCGAGCCAAGGCAAAGTCGCCTTCTTCGAATGCCAAGACACCGGCTTGATAGAGGGCATCTTCGCCGGCGGTCGTCTCAGGGTAAGTCTTACGCACCAAGAGCAAGGCTTCGATGCGGTCTTTTCGCGATTTCGAAGCGCTCGCAGACTTCGCTTGAGAAAGCGCCCTGTCAGCGGCGGAATCTTTCTTGATTTCGATTCGAGGCGCTTCGACACCTTTGAAAGGTGGCGTTCGCGGACAAGCGCAAAGAGACAGGCAGCTCAGAAGCAGCAGCGTACGCATGGGGTGCACATATCAGGCTTTGCCGGTCTGAATACGATCGCCTGCTCTCATTCAGAGGCTCAGAGGAGCATGGCCTGGCATCCACGCGGGTCGTCTGACGCACACCCGATTGACGACAGGTTCCGCCCTTCCACGAACGCTGATTCTGCATCAGTGTCGCTGCACGTTACCGGTCAAATTCAGCGTTGCAGTGCCACCGGGGTTGGCTTCGGCTCTGAGCGTCACCTGCTTGTTTCCTGATTGCCCTTTCGCATGAAAGCGAATCCGCAAATTGCAGCTCGAATTGGCGGCGAGCGTTGCCCCTGCCACGCAGTTTCCCGCGTGGGAGTCTGTGACATTCTTGAAGCTGGCCGCATCGGGCCCTGACAGGGTGACGCTGACAGGACCGCTGGCCGCCTGGCCCGGGTTACTTAAGGTGAAATCAAGAGAGGCCGATTTCCCCTTATCAACGTCGCCAAAGTCAGAGCTCGTCACCGGCGTCAATGTCAGACTCGCTGCACTCAAGCCCACTCCGGTGAGCGACGTACTGTCAGTGCCACCAGGCGACGCCGTCACACTCAAGGTACCTGTGCGAACTTGAGTCTGCTGGGGCTTAAACGCGACCCGCACGGTGCAGCTTCCCGCAGCAGAGAGGGTGGCGTCGCGGCAGTCTCCCGACTCGGGTACCACTGCAAAATCGGCATTCGAAGCGCTGACCGTCAACGCGCCCGTGGGCTGGTCTCCGGTATTGGTCACCGTAAGGGAAACCGTACTGGCGCTGGTAGACCCCAGCATGGTGTCTGGGAATGAAGCCGTTCCCGGCGAGACTTCCAGGGTGGCGGGAGCAAGTGCATTACCGACAACGCTCCCTGAGACCGTGCCTCCCACCGTCGCAGAGACCTGCACCTGTGCATTCTGTTGATGTCGAATGGTTAAGTTTGGAGCGAAGGTCACAGAAATCCCACATGTGGCTGAAGCAGGCAAAGCAGTCGTGCAGGTGTTTGTTTGCGAGAAACCCGCACCCGAGCCACTGAGAGTTACTGACGGAATGGTGGTGCCCGTGCTGCCCGAATTGCGCACGGTGAACAGTTGAGTACTGCTCTGCCCTTGGAAGAGGTCTCCGAAATCGAGGGTGGCCGGAGTCATTACCAGCGCTCCAGGAGCGACGCCGATACCCGATATATCTGCGCTCTGAATTCCTCCCGGACCTGCACTCACTTCCAGTCTTCCGCTCTTACTTTCTGCGGTCGACGGAGAAAAACGCACCGACACTTCACACGAAGCACCGCCACTGAGGCTGCCATTGCAGGTTGTGCTGGGAATCGAAAAGTCGGCACCTACCAGGGCGGCGCTCAATGGGCCCGTCGGCGCTTGCCCTTCATTGGTGACGCCGAAAACAATAGTCTGCGACGAGTTCGTTGCGACTTCTCCAAAACTCACATTCCCCTTCGGGCTCATCGACAGCTGCGCCTGACGAAGGCCCGCACCGTCTAAAGGAATAAGCACTGGAACCAGGCCGCTCCCGCTCACGGTCAGAAACGCATTGCGCGAACCCGTGCCAGAAGGTTGCATTTGTACCGTTATTCCACACGAGCTTTCAGCGGCGACTGTGGCTTGGTTACAATTGTCATTGGTGATGGCGAAGTCTAAGGCATTCGACCCCTCAACGACGGTGGCCAGTAGTGGTGACGTTGCCTGCCCGCTGTTGGCAATTGTGAATGTAATTGAAGGGCTCATTTGACCTTGAACAGTAGAAGCAAAGACACCCATCTCGGGCGTCGCAGAAAGTTTTGCCGCCGTCAGGCCAGTCGCAGTCAGGGTGGCTGACACTTCGCCACCAGGGCTTGCACTCACTTCAACGGTCGCTGTCTTGCTTCCAGGGCTCGCAGGAACAAAGACGAGTGAAAAAGCGCATTCTGCACCAGGAGCCAATGGTTCAATGCACCCGCTCGCGGTATCAAACTCTGACTCGTTAGCGCCACCGGTGGTGACGGTCAGTGGCCCTGAGGGGCTTTCACCCGTATTGCGAATCGTAAATGTCTGCGCCGAAGACATATTTCCTAAAGCAACGCTGCCCAAGTCAAGACTGGTTGGGCTTAAGGTTAGACTGGCTGGGGCGACACCCTTTCCTGAAAGACCGAATTCAAGGGTTCCTCCGGGCATACCACTGACACTTAAGAGCGCTGCCGCTTCGCCCTCGGCCGTCGGCGTAAAGACCACGTACACGTGGCAACTTTCGTCGAGCGCTAAAGTGGCGCTGCATTCATTGTTCACGATTAAAAACGAGCCCTCGACATTCAGCATCAACTCGCCACTTTGGACGACGGCCGTATTGGTGATGGTGAAGCTGGCAGGTGAAGAAACAGAGCCGATGACAACGTTTCCAAAAGAATAACTCGCTGGCGCGCCGACGAGGCCGGCGTCACTTTCAACGCTCCCTGCGTCAATGCTGCCTGCGTCACTTTCGACCAAACCTGCGTCAGTGCTGCCTGCGTCACTTTCGACGAAACCTGCGTCGAGAAGGACACCGGCATCGCCTAGACCTGAGTCTGACGCGCTGTGGAGATTTTCTGGAGGGACTGAACCACTCAAGCAAACAAGCCCATGACAGGTTTGTCCATTAGGGCAGTTTTCATCGCTCGAGCAAGGGGCTCCATCAAGACGGGGAAGGCACCCCAGTTGAAGCCCGAGTGACATCAGCAACAATGCGAACCGAAAACGCCAAAGCATCTGATATCTCCCTTCCGTCTCGATTTATAACCTCAAGCCTCTTCCAACGAATGCGCAAAATTTACTAGCCCCCAAGCGCATCTTTTTGAGTTGCTTAAAAGCTTTGGTTCTCAAAATGGAAAAGCAACCACTTCGGGGATGGGCTCTGCGGGTCAATAACAATTGCGCCATCATCTTGCTTGCCGTTGCGATGAATCTTGTGAGCGCTGTCCGCATAAGAATCACCGCTACTGGTGCCATACACTGACAGCGGTGCTCCCACTAAAATGGCATCGTAGATGCGTGCGGCGACGTCTTCCATCGGCAGCGCTTCCCACCCTGCATCGCTGTGAACGCCGAAGGCTGCGTAGTCGATGCTCAAGGCCGGGTGCCAACCTTCTTCCCAGGGTGGTGAAGGAAGGGGCGTCTCAAGGGTGCGAAAACGAATGCGAGGGTCACCGAAGCTTGATTGTACATTCACGACCAAGCGCTGCACTTGCCCATGAATCATGAGCTGAATCACGGCGTGGTCGCTGTTGGGCAGAGGGCATTGCCAAGCAGGCGGCACCACCGCCACCACCGTTCCGTCTGCACGGCCAAAATCATTGGTAAAAGCAGCGCCGAACTGTGCAGCGCAGCCATCGGCTTTGTGACCGGCATCAACTGGTCCCGCATCTACCGTTTCCATTATTCCTGCGTCGCTGACGACGAGGTCAGGGGCACAGGCGCAAAGAGTCAGTATGAAAATCAATTCACGAGAAACCATGGGTCGGTTGTGAATTCATTTCCGCGAAGTGGCAAGCAGAGTTTTTGACTCGTTTACGTGAGCTGAAATCGAGGCAGCCGCTTTTTCGATGAAGTGAAGCTGGTACTGACGCCGAGTTCCATCTTCGACATCGACCACATTGAGCAGGGTTATCGAACGTTCCATCACCACCGTCTCGACGCGCACCGTACGCACGCTCAAACTCCCTTCTTTGCGACGGTAATGAATCGTAAGCGGAGCACCTGAAAACCATGCTTCTTCAAGCGCCTTTCTCACTTGAGGGCGACCACTGAGCGCGGGAATGCCGACAAATTGGAGTTGACCCAACGTAGTCAGCAAATCGCGCTGAGCAGACAGGGACAGCGCTCCACGCACTTTGTCGAGACCTGATTGCAACGTTTCGATGAAGGGCAAGAGCCGCATTCGCACCGCATGAGTGCCCAATGCCACCAGCACCGCCGCTTCTCGAGCATTTAAATTGATGGGCGGCAGCGAGTAGTGACGGTCGAGGGCATACCCTCCTCCTCGGCCTTGCTCTGCGTGAACGGGTAAATCAGCCGACCTCAGCTCGTCGAGATCTCGGTAAATCGTCCTGAGTGTCACCCGAAACCGTTCAGCAAGCACACTGGCGGTGACTCCCGTTCTTCGACCGCGAAGGTACTCAGCAATGGCGAAAAGACGGGCTTGTCGGCGCATGAAATTGAAACCTGACAATACGCTGACATTTGCGCAAGCGATTATTGATTTCACCACGGCGGAACACCCTGCCGGGTCAACAGGAGCACACCATGCGTAATACCTTAAATTGGTTTGATATCTTCGTGACGCAAATGCCTCGCGCCCAGGCGTTTTATGAGCAATCGCGGGGAATCAAAACTGAAGAACGAAGCCTTCGGCGGAGATGATGAGGGTCAAGCGGGTGCATTGGTAAAGCGGGAATCACGAAAACCGAGTGCCGAAGGAACTGGGACTCCCCCAGTTTCGTTGACACTCTAAAAGAGGGAGAACGTCAACATGGCGAAGCGAAAGCCGTACGGAAGAGCATTCAAGAATGTTTCTCGAGAAGGAATAGTACCGAGCCAATGTAGGGTAACGGGCTTTGTTTCTACTCATAATTTTGAAATAGAAATCCCATATGCAGACTATTGCGATTTCTATCGACACACCTACCCTCCGAGCCATTGATAAACTTCGTGGGAGCGCAAAGCGGACTCGGCGCAGTCGGTCAGAACTCATCCGTCGAGCGGTGCAACAGTACGTGGCCGAGCACGAACGCCTTGCGTGGGAGGCAAGGGAGCGAGCGGTCATCAAAGCCCATCATCGGAGCTTGAACGCCGATGCGTTGGGGGCCCTCGCGGACCAGGCCGAACTATGATGCGCGGCGAAATCTACCGGTCGAGGGAATCCGACGCAGTCCGCGGCCACAAACCCGGCTATTACGTCGTTGTTTCGCGCAACTTCATCGCGACCACGGAAGAGATCGCGACCGTGATATGCGCATCCGTCTATTCCGTTTGGAAAGGGCTCGAGACTGAGGTCGCCATCAGCCAAGCCGACGGCGTCGACCACACGTCATCCATCCGCTGTGACTTTCTCGTTTCGCTGCGCAACGATCGACTGCAGCACCTGGTGGCTTCATTGACGAGCTCGAAGATTCAAGAATGGGAGCAGGCGCTTGCAGTAGCGCTTGGTCTGCCAATCGAGCCAGCGCCGATGACTCAAGCCTCGCGGCGACGCAGGGACTGAAATGCGACATCGACCACATTAAGCAGCGTTATCGAACGTTCCATTACCGCCGTCTCGACGTGCACCGTACGCACGCTCAAACTCCCTTCCTTGCGACGGTAATGAATCGTAAGCGGAGCCCCTGAAAACCATGTTTCTTCGAGCGCCTTTCTCACTTGAGGGCGACCACTGAGCGCGGGAACGCCAATGAATTGGAGTTGATCCAACGTAGTCAGCAAATCGCGCTGAGCGGACAGGGACAGCGCTCCACGCACTTTGTCGAGACCTGATTGCAGCGTTTCGATGAAGGGCAAGAGCCGCATTCGCACCGCATGAGCGCCCAATGCCACCAGCACGGCCGCTTCTCGAGCATTTAAATTGATGGGCGGCAGCGAGTAGTGACGGTCGAGGGCATACCCTCCTCCTCGGCCTTGCTCTGCGTGAACTGGCAGGTCAGCCGACCTCAGCTCGTCGAGATCTCGGTAAATGGTCCTAAAGTGTCACTCGAAACCGTTCTGCAAGCACACCGGCGGTGACTCCCGTTCTTCGACCGCGAAGATACTCAGCAATGGCGAAAAGACGGGCTTGTCGGTGCATGAATAGAAACCTGACAATACGCTGACACTGGCGCAAGCGATTATTGATTTCACCACGGCGGAACACCCTGCCTGGTCAACGGGAGAACACCATGCGTAATACCTTAAATTGGTTTGATATCTTCGTGACGCAAATGCCTCGCGCCCAGGCGTTTTATGAGCAAACGCTGGGAATCAAATTGAAGAACGAAGCCTTCGGCGGAGAAGCACATGCGCTCTTCAATGATGAGGGGCAAACGGGTGCATTGGTAAAGCGGGAATCACGGAAACCGAGTGCTGAAGGGACACTCGTTTACCTCAACTGCAACGGGAAACTCGATGCGGTACTCGCCCGCGTAGAAAAAGCAGGAGGGAAAATTCTCATGCCTAAAAAAGACATCGGCCCTCCTGGATTCATCAGCGTCATTTCTGACACTGAAGGAAATTCGGTCGGGCTTCATTCTGAGAGAGATTAACGTTGTCGTTTGAATGGCACTGCCTGCCCCATTTCCGGCAGGCAGTGGGTCAAACCGTGCCTATGGGCCATTTGGCCGATTTTTTGCGGACGTGAACGAGCGAGTATGCTGCATCATGATCAAACCAATACATTCCACGCAGACGAAACAGATTGTCTCGAGCTCGTCTGGGAAACCTGCTGATATCATCACCGTTCAAGCTTCCGTCACTATCAACGGAAAGCGCGTCAATTACTACGTCACGAAACCCGCCAATCCTGAAAACATCAAAGGCGTGGTCATTGGCTCGCACGGACTGAAGTCAAACGCGAAAGCTCAGTTTTTGACTGAAACGAGCCCAAATCATGGCGGTTTGGCTGAGAAGTTCGCGGCAGCTGGGTACGTCGTGTATTTCGCCGACCTTCCTTCATTCGGCCAATCAGAGGGAACCACAGACAAACGCTTCAATATTAAAGCTGATGAGGCGACAGACACGCTCGTCAAAATGGCTGACATCGCGCGGCAGCAAAACCCGAAAATGCCCCTTGCTTTGTATGGCCACAGTTTCGGTGGAACCGTGGTGCTGAGCAAAGCGGTGAGGCTTGGCGTGAAACCCGACGCCATTATGGCCGAAGCGCCAGCGGTCGCGCCCCATGGCGTGGCTGAGGCCATCGGGCTTCCCTCCGCTACCGTTGCGCAAAAATTGGGCTTCGGTGCGAAACCCGTTCCCCTGCTGGGCGACTTTTCGGCCGACACGTTCAGCGACCTGCCGCAAGTGCGACAACAGATGCGCGACGACCCATCGGTTACCTTTGGCGTCTTGGCCGACAACGTCACATTCAACACGTCTTCAACCATCAATACGTTGATGGGTGAGTTTGAGCATGTCGAGACAGCGCAGTGGGATCAAAAGACACCCGTTCTGGTGGCCCACTCAACGCAGGATAAAGTGACCAACCCAGACGCAAGCCGACAGCTTGTTGAGCACCTCAAAGCGAGTGATGTTCCCGCGTCATTCAACTCATCAAACGTGGCCGCTCACAACCCTGCCAACAGCTCGATTGGGGAAGAATTCGCTGCGCAAACAATTGATTGGTTAGACCAAGTCATTGCCAACAAAACGAAGTGAGCGAGAACCGCCCTTGAACGTGGCCTTTGAGAGTCTCTTCGCCCTGTCAGTCATACTCGACTTGGCCAACGGCCTCGCGGAAGACAAGAGCCTGCTCACGTGTGCCTTTGCATATGAGCTGGCTCAAGACGCGGGTTGTTCCCACGAAGAAGCTTGGGCTGCGGCGATGACGGCGCTGCTCCGCCACTTGGGGTGCACCGCTTTCGCGAGCGTCGAAGCCGAGGTCGTTGCCAATGACATTGCCTTGCGTGGGCGATTGCATCGCTCAGACTCAAGCAAAGCTTCAGATGTCCTCAGAGCGGTAGCCGGTGCGAGCAACGGCATGCGGGGGGCAGGTCGAAACCTGCTCAAATTGGTCGCCACGCTGCCTGAACTTCGGCATGAGTTGGCGTTCGAGGCATGCGATGCAGCGCAATTGCTTTCAGATGGTTTGAAGCTTGGGCCTCAGGTGCGCCAAGGCCTGAGTGAAGTCTTTGAGCGACACGACGGCACGGGGGCGCCACGCAACCGGAGCGCAGAAGAAATTTCTACCGTAGGGCGCATCGCAAATGTGGCGCATGTTTCCGTGGTCTTTGCTCTTGAGGGCGGCACCGAGGAAGCCAGAAAAGCGCTCCGCATACGGGCAGGCAACATGCTCGACCCCCAGCTGGCCAAGCGCGCCGAGCGCTTAGTCGCAGCCTTGTCGCCAGCACCCGCAGAGTACTTAGCCACTCGACGACCAATTCTCGAAGCGGTGGCTGCGCAACAGGCCTCGCTCTGCGTGGAAGATGTGGCTAAAGTATTCGGTGATTTTGCTGACCTCCAAGCTCCGCTTTTTCGCGGTCACTCGCGGGCGGTGGCTGAACTCACTGCTGCCACGTGTGAGCAATTGCGAATCGCACCGGACGAGACGAGAGAAGCGGTATTGGCTGCTCATCTTCACGACTTGGGTCAAGTGGCGATACCCACTTCGATTTGGACCAGCGCTCGAGTGTATGGCCTCTCAGAGCGAGAGCGCGCCCACGCACATGTTTATTTTACTGAACGCATATTGGCTTCTGCTCAGCCACTCGCAGGCGTGGCGCGAATTGCCGGTGCACATCACGAGCGCCTCGACGGGAGCGGGTACCACCGAGGCCTTTCTGCTGGAGCGCTTCATCGCTCAGCCCGCATATTGGCAGTCTGTGATGTGTTGAATTCAATGCAGGAAAAGCGACCTCATCGACCGGCTTGCACCTTGGCTGTGGCCGCTGTCGAACTGAAAAAACTGAGCCGTGAAGCGAAGCTAGACACTGTGTGTGTTGACGCAGCGCTGGGTGCCTCAGGGCTTCGGTCTCATCAAAGGCGGGCAGCATTCACCACCTTGTCGACGCGAGAACTTGAAGTGCTGCGCTTGGTGTCTCAAGGAAATACCAACAAAGCAATCGCTCGCACTTTGGGCATTTCGGCGCGCACCGTTCAACACCACACCATTCACATCTACCAAAAGCTCGGTGTCGAAACTCGCGCTGGGGCGGCCCTTGTCGCTGCGCAGCAAGGGCTTTTGAGCGCACTGTAAACGCTCACTGAAGAGCTGCAGTTGCACGACGAACATCGAGCGATGAGCCACTTTCCATCAACTGATGCGCTTTCGTAATGGCCTCGCCAGCGCTGTAAGCGCCACCCCAATGAGACTTGCGCTTGCGCCACACGGAAACTTCGGCTTTGCCCAAGCTGACATCAAAGCCAGCACCAGACCCCACGGCTGCTTCACTTTCGAGTGAGAACTTCATTTCTCTCAACAGATACCTGAACTGTTCTGCGTCGAGAGGGCGATTAAATTGAGCAAAGTCGAGAATCGATTCGCCCTTCAATTTGACATTAAAGCCTTCAGCTCCGAGCGAGAGGTTATTGCCTGCAACATCGAATTCGGCCTTGAGGATAATTTGATCAGCGAGGTTGCCAACGGCCAGACTTTCCCAGGCTTGAACAGCAGACAGACGCCCCTCTTTGAGCGATGAAATCATGTCAGCAGGCAGTTTCATGACCACTGAACCCGTAACAGTGAGCTTTCCGTTTTCGCTGACATTGAGTGCAAGAGGTACTTTGAGAAAGGCATCACCAGCCAGGGTCATTGAACTGTTGAGTCGCAATTCGCCCTTTTCAAAATCGACGCTCAGCCCGTGCCGTGGTTGAACAGACGCCTCTGCAGAGATGGCTCTGAAATCGAACCCTCCCGCATTGACAGCCAATGTGTCGCCAAGCTGGCCATACCCCGTCAGGTCAATTTTTGCTTCGCTCACCTGAGGCAAGTAGCTCACGACTCGAGAACGGGCGTCTACCATGTCTCCTTTGAGCCCAAGCCGATGGGCACTATCGAACACATTGCTCAAACCAGGGAAGACGGCTCCTGCCGCGGTGACGACGGCACCCTTGACGAGCGCATCGCACAGGTCAGCGGCTTGTGCTGCGGTACTCACGTGGAAGGTTGTACCTGCAGCGATGCCGAGTCGGGCGACGCCTACGACGGGTGCACCAATTCCAGCCTCACCCTGGCCCTCAACTTCAACGGTGAAACGACCATCAGGCCGACGCTCTGCACGCAGCTTCCCTTTGAAGTCCAGCGCGAGTTCAGCCTTGATGGCTCCATTGCCACTTAACTCAATACTCTCATGAGGGCCGAGCTGTTCGAATTGCACCCTCAATACTTCTTCAAATGCCGAATCATCCCCCACAGGAGGGAGCGGTTCGTGAGGAGTAGCGTAAGGAATTACCGATTGCGTCGACTGAATCATTCGCGGGGCACTGGGTGATGGCGGCTTGGGCGTCTCGGTATTCGGCGTCAGCAGATATTCGCCCGATGGGTTGACGTTTTGTTTTGAGATGGGATCCATGGGTGCTCCGCGGAAGGAACGCGGCCAGTGTGCAGTCATTGTGCCAAACCCAAACGTCTCGAATTCATGCGGTATGAGTCCATCTCCGTCTCTTCATCGAGACGAATGAGGGACACAAATTGCCGAGATTGCTCGGAACGATGACAGGCACATTGACCCCAGAGCGCCCTCGCATTCTCAAACCTGGGAGCTCGTTTTGTTTCGATACCCTTTTTTCCCGTCGCAAGAATACGCACAAGACTGAGCAGAACTCTGCGCACATACCAATCACTCACAGTTCACGCATTTCAAGTTTCTTGGTGCTGTCGAAGAAAACGAAACTGCAGACCATAGGAGCACGAAAGGATGAGCGCAGTTCACCACGAGGAAAGGAGCAGCCAAACATAAGCGATGGGAGTGAGCAGCGAAAGTCTCACGTATTTGATGATGCCAGGGACCACCAAAGCCAGAGACCAAATGACAATATTCAGGCCCGCCTTGAACTTCAGCCCAAAGACCCGAGGCCACGAAAAGAGGCGCGAAAGCAATGCTATACCACGCTTGGCGAAACAGAGAGCACACCATTTGGGCGCGGCAGACACCGCACAGGTTTCACAAATGAAACCGCCGCATCGACTGCACGTGACGATGGCTTGATTTGCTGGATGTGTGGCACATCGTGCACCGCTCCATTCTGATTCCACCGTGCTCACTTACTTCACTCCCCTCGCTGAACGGCCGGCGCAACTCAACAACGAGGGCCGCGAGCGACCGGCCCCGACCTGGCGGGTGGCGCGCTGCGATTCCGAATACAGAACAGCAAACGTGTTTTCATTTGTCACACCTTTGAGTGGTCTGCGCCTCATACACGCTACCGCCAGTAGCCCAGATACTTCGCCGCACTCCAATGCATCGCCGCTGCGTTCCCAAATGCTAAACGCATCGACCTGGTGCAAG
>JAYUVR010000291.1:0-4064 GCA_043753955.1 Archangium sp.
AGGCTTCGTTTCGATTGCCTTTCAGCCAGAAAAGAACTCGCTGGTGTCTCTTGCAACGGTTCGGGCACAGCATCAAGCCTGCGTGACCGGCGGCGAAGAGACCAGCCGTTGTGAGATGTTTCGAGCGCTCTTTGATTTTGGTGAAGTCAAAAGCGCGACCTTTCCACCTGAAATCGCTTTCTTTGCCGAGTGATGTCACACAGCATCGTCGCGCTGGTCCTTCAGAAAAGGGCGGTCGATTTGTTCTTCGAGTTGCCCAATGTCTCCTGACGTCACTCCACAGCTTGAGAAGTGCTGCTTCCACTTCGCAACCACGCGGGCCACTCGACGAACCTCATGAGCGGCTTCGCTCTTTTTCAGTGAAAAAAGAGAACTCATCGAAAGCGCATTTTCGAGAGTCGAGTCTGCTGATTGTTCTCCGACTCGAAATTGTTGATACCCAAGTGCTTGCCCTGAAGGCAACACATCGAAGGCTGGTGACAACTCGTATTCTTGAGCGTCATTGACCAACACCACATGATTTTTTTCATGGTCGTCGGTGTTATCGATGAGAATATTGAACACCATTCGCCTGAAGAGTTCGCGCATATGCGCTACAGCGATGCTGCCTTCCGTGACACCTCGACGCCGTAGCAGCTGGGCAAGCTCAGGGTAGCCAAGTGTCTCTCCTGCCGCTTTGAGAGCGACGTTCGCAGAAAGCGCATGTCTTCGTCGGTTGCCTTCGCGATCGAAACGTTTGATGGCGATGGCATGACCATCGACGAGACGAATGGGTGTGGTCTTGGCGACCCGAATACCTGCGGTCTGAGCCAGGGTCATCGATGCATGTTCGACTAAAGGGCTATCGAGTGGATCTCCGTCGGCAAACTTAACCAACCATGGCTCATCATCGATTTCCAATAGGGCTTTCGGGCGGGCTCCGCCGAGTGTGACTCCAGGGGAAATGAGTCGTCGGTCGGCTTCGGCAAGTGGCTCATTCTCAAGAACCATTCGGACTACATCTTGAAGACGCGCGACGTCGCCCAGCACTGGCAGTGGACCGAGCGTTCTCGGAACGTACTGGGTCAATGACGTCGAGACACCCAGAGCACCAAAGCGCTCGTGACCGGCAAAATAGAGAAAGTCGAGAAGAGCGAGCCGCGGGGGTTTGTCGAGAAATCGAATGACGCGCTCACCCCAGCGATCTGGTCGGGCATCATCGACAGCACCAGGAGCAGTGTCTTTTTGAAGGGGAAGATATTCCTGATCAATGAGCGGCAGGTCTTCGCTCAATGAAAAGCCCCCTTCGAGCCAAGACTGGGCGTAGCGCAGTGAAACACCCCGCAGAGCCTTCACCATCGCGAGCTCTCCAATCAGCACCGGCAAATCTGGGCGCGTGAGGAGCCACAACGACAGTCGCTCAGAGGGGAAATAACTTTGAGTTGTCACGAAGCGCCTTCTCGTTTTCGCCCCAGTTTTGCTTCGATTGATGCCCCAGAACGAACCGCACGACGGCGCGTTGCTTCCCGAACATCTCTTTCCAGCGCACCGCGGTCGGTTCCTGGTTCAGCGAGCACGGCAAGCGCCTCGATTCTTCCCATGAGCCAAAGCGCTGTGGCGACAATTCCCAAACCAACCCCGGGGTCGCCACGCTCAAGTCGCTGGAGCGTAGGCACTGACACCCCTAAACGCTGAGCCCATGCCCGTTGCGATTCGCGGCGCCGCACCCTTGCAAGAGCGAGATGCTCGCCCAGCTGCTCCATGGCTTTAGTGACGAGAGGAGGAATTTGCTCGAGCGCAGCCGGGGTCTTTGGCACAACATAGATGTAATCAAAAGTTAAAAAATGACAACATCTATACTGTCTCAATGAGGAAAATGGTTCGCGCTGTTGGCCCAACAGTGCGTTATCGCTCAGAAATACTAAAGCCTGAACAGTCTGCCTCTCATCGACTAATGGAGCCTCATCCTTGAGAATTCCAAAAGCAGCCTGGGGGTTGGTGAAAGAGGTCGCCCGTCACCTTTTGCGAAGGCCGGTGGTGGGCATGGTGGTGGTGGCCAAAGACCGAGAGGGACGCGTACTGTTGATTCGAAGAGGCGACACCGGTGAATGGTGTCTGCCTGGAGGCACCCTCGAATGGGGCGAGATGTTTCGAGACATGCTTCCTCGCGAATTGATGGAAGAAGCGGGGGTCGAAGTACTCGAAGTGGGCGCGCTCATCGGCGCCTATTCAAACCCGAATCGCGACCCGCGCTTTCACGCTGCTACCTTGGTAGTAAATGCAGTGGTCTCTGCACCGCTCCGCCCGCCGATGAACCCCCTCGAAGTGCTTGAAGTGAAGGCTTTTGAAAGGGCCGACTTGCCCAAGAATCTTTCGCACGGCATGAGCGAAGTGCTCGAACGCGCGCTTCAAGGCATTTCCCACTGGGAATGAGCATTGAGGTGACCAACAAAGACTTTCACCCAGCCCACCAAGGCGTAGCGTTGTGTACGGCAATAGCCCCTGCTCACCCTAAAAGAAAAACCTGCCGGTGACAGGGTGCAGACCCGATACCGGCGTACCACGGCAGTCGAATTCACTCTTCAGAGCTGGGTCAGCTCTATCTCGGAGAGCCCCTCAATAGGGCCTGGGCATGTCATTGATAGCCGCGCGCCTGGAGCCGAAAGAGATGGGCGTATTGACCATCGCGAGCGAGCAGCTGTTCATGACTGCCCCACTCAATGAGTCGGCCGTGTTCGAGTACTGCGATGTGGTTGGCCATTCGCACAGTGGAAAACCGGTGAGAAATGATGATGGCCGTACGGCCTTGAGTGAGTCTTTGAAAGCGCTCAAAGAGTTTCACTTCAGCGGCCGCATCAATAGCGGCAGTTGGCTCATCAAGAATGAGTACATCGGCTCCTTCACGGTGCGCACCGCTCGAGAGCCTCATGAAGCTGCGGGCGATGGCGAGTTTTTGCCACTGGCCGCCCGAAAGTTCATGCCCGCTGTCGAACCATGAGCCCAACATGGTGTCCTGGCCAGCGGGCAATTCGCGAAGCACCTCGTCCGCGCCTCCATCTTGAATGGCTTTCTCAATGACCTCGCTCGACTCGAGGCGTGAGAGATCTCCGAAACCAACGTTCTCCCTGGCGCTCAATTGGTAGCGCACAAAATCTTGGAACACCGCTCCCATACGGCGGCGCAAAGCGTCAGGGTCCAACTGCCTCACATCAATTCCTCCGAAGCGAATGACGCCTTCGGTTGGCTCATACAGGCGCAGCAGAAGTTTAATCAGCGTCGACTTCCCAGCTCCATTTTCGCCCACGATGGCGAGTTTTTCTCCCGGTTGAAGCGTCAGAGAGAGGTCGCGGACGGCGAAATCGCTTCGGCCTGGGTATCGAAATGAAACGTGGTCAAGTTCGATGACGAAACGGCCCGGCGGAAGTATCTGTGTGGCCGCTTTGTCTGCCATGGCGGTTGACCGAGAAGGCAACTCAAAAAACCGACCCAAGTTTGAGACATACAAGGAGTCATCGTAGATAGTGACCAGCGCGCTCAAGACGTCTTCCAGTGCGCCCTGGCCTTGGCGGAATGCAACCACTGAAAGGGTCAAGTCACCGATGCTGAGATGGCCCATCGCTGCTCGGTAGGCCACCGCGGCATAGCAGACGTAAAACGAAAGCGACGAAAGCCCTGTAAAAAGAGTGCCCAGCACCAACTGTTTCCGCGCGAGCGATTGGTCTTCAGCAAAGAAGCGATTGAACAGCGTCCGATACCTGTTCAGCACGAGCGAACCCAAACCGTAGAGCTTTACTTCTTTGACATGTGAATCGAGGGTGAGCATCGATTCGAGGTAGCTGAGGCGGCGGCTGTCTTGTGCTCGACCCGACGAAACCGCGAACGCTTCGCCTGAGAGTTTTGTCTCGAAGACGAATTCGGGAATAGCGCTGAGCGCCAGTGGAATCACGCTCCACCATGCGATGTCCCACAAAATGGCACCAAGACTGACGAGCGTGATGACACTGCGAGCGAGCAACAGGGTGCCGAGTGCAAGAGAGATGGGCCGCGTCGAGGCATCTCGGCGAGCGTTTTGGAGCAAGTCGTAA
>JAYUVR010000292.1:0-24776 GCA_043753955.1 Archangium sp.
CCCCGACAAATGGATGATGCTGCGCATGGCTGGCTACATGGTGCGAATTTGGGAAGACTTTCTCAAGAAATCTCCAACGGCTGAAAAGCTGCCAGTTGTGGTGCCAGTGGTGCTTTCTCACCTCGACCGTGGCTGGCGAAGTGCCCAAAAATTCAACGACATCATGGCGCTCACGCCGGAGCAACTGGCTGTCTTCAGCCGCTATGTGCCGAATTTCGAAATTGCTGTCGAAGATTTGGCCCGCATTGCCGAAGACGAGCTCGAAGCGCGAGACATGGTGGCTCAGGCCAAGCTGGCTCTGTTGCTCTTGCGTCACTCCCGCCGGGCAGAAAACCTCTTGGAATTACTGCGGCGCTGGGCAAGAGACATCCCTGCGGCCTTTGGTGAGGAGCTGTCTCTCGTCTTCGTAAGCTATATTCTGTACGTTCAGCAGAAGGTAGATGTCGATGGATTGAAAGCGTTTGCGCGGGACACAGCACCGAAGTGGGAGGATTCAGTCATGACAGCAGCAGAAAAGCTCATTGAAGAGGGACTTCAGAAAGGCCGACAAGAAGGCCGACAAGAAGGCCGACAAGAAGGTCGACAAGAAGGTCGACAAGAAGGCCGACAGGAAGGTCTGCTCACTGGGCGGCGCTCGATGTTTCTTCAAATGATTGAGAGTCGATTTGGCACGCTTCCTGAGGAATTGAAAAACCGAGTCAACACGGCCGACGTTCCGGAACTCGATCAATGGGCGAATCGAATCTTGAGTGCCGACAGCTTGGCAGCTATTTTTGGTTCAACAGCCGCGCCAAAGCGTTGAAATGGGCCTTCGAAGTGTTGCTGAGCGAGATCGTTAAGGGCTGACTGGGGCTGAGCGAGCACACTGGCTGCCAACTCACGTTTACGCACAAGGCGGTTGGCATGGGAACGCGCATGGCGGTATCCGCAGAGCAACCAATGTCTTCGTGGAAGTCGAGCTCGTGAACGAGGTCAAGGCTATGGGCCGCAATCTTTCAGAGCTGCTTGAAAAACGCCTGCGAGAGGTGGGGGTAGCGCAGAAGCGTCTTCGTTGGCTGGAAGAAAATGCAGACGCTTTTGCAGCCTATGAAAAGCTTGTGAAACAGCACGGCGTTTTCAACGAGGGAGAGCGTGAGTGGTGAACGTGTCTTCACGATTGATGTTTCCAAGAATCCCTGCGGCTCTCTCAGGGAATCGAGCTATCGAAGTGCTCCTCTCAGGTATTTAGAGGAGCGAAAACATCTGACTACTCAGGCACCGCCGGAGCAGCCGCAGCTTCAATCTTATCTGTGGCCATGCCTAAAATTTCCGCTCCGGCCTGCCTGGCACCATCGAGTGCAGCGACCAGCTTGGCGTAATTGGTGCGGTCATCAGCGGTGAAGAAGACCAACTTGTCGCCTTTTTTCTTCCCTGAAAGCAATTGGGTCAACTTCTTCACGTATTCATCTTGGCTCGCCACCACATCGAGATTGATTTTCATCTCACCCGACTCAGACACCGTAACTACCAGTTGGTCTTGAGGCAGTTCCTCTTGCTCCTCAACTTGTTCACTGTCGGGCACCTTCACTTCGATGTCCTTCTCAAGCAGTGGAGTGACAACCATGAAGATGATGAGCAGCACCAGCACCACGTCAACCATGGGGGTGATGTTGATGTCTGAATTCAACCCCCCTTGAGGCTGAACTGAAATCTTACGTCGTTTTTTTCCAATCACTTCTTAATCTCCTCGACGCCCAGCGCGATGGATTTAGCTCCAGCCTTACGGGCCAGATTCATCACGCGACGAACGTCATCGAATACCAAAGACTGGTCTCCCTTGAGGAGAATGCGCTGACCGGGGTTCCCAATCAGTTTCTTTTCAAGCTCTGACTGAAACCCCTCATCATCAAAGACATCGGTTTCGATAAAGATGCGCTTATCAGGCGTGACTGAAATCACGATGGGGTCAGCCGCGCCTTTTCTTTCAGCATCAACCATGAGCGCTTTAGGCAACTGCACATCTTTACCGCGCTGAAGCATGGGCGTGATGACCATGAAGATAATCAACAAAACCAAAACGACGTCGACCATGGGGGTGACGTTGATTTCAGCTTTGATGCCTTTGCGACCACCAACTCCCATTCCCATGTCTGGTTTCCGTTTCTGGTTGTGTTGAGAAAATCGACTACTTCACGAAATGCTTCGTGACGACGTCGAGAAATTCATTGCTCGATTCAGAGAGGTCTACCGAACGAGCATCAACCCAACCCTGGAGAAAGTTGAACGCCATCACGGCGGGAATGGCCACCAACAAACCAAACGCAGTGGTGATGAGGGCTTCTGAGATGCCGGCTGAAATCGTCCCCAAACCGCCTGAACCCGCTTGGGCCATTTGCTGGAATGCATTGACGATACCCATCGTCGTGCCGAGCAACCCGATGAAAGGGGCCGTGGAACCGACTGTGGCCAATACGCCAAGCCCGCGTTTGAAGCTCTGCACTTCACGAGCAGCCTGTCGCTCGAGCGCACGCGCCACCGATTCAACCGCGACTTCCTTATTCATCGGTGCTGTGCGGAACGCGCTCAGGCCGGCGTTGATGGTGCGGCCCAGGTGGCCAACGTTTTTGGTGAGCCCTGATGTAGCAGCAGCTGCCACATCGCCTCCGGAAAGGAGTTTGGCCATTCGTTCGGCGAACTTCACCGATTCTGAGCCCGAGCGCATATAGACGACGATGCGCTCGAACATCACGACCAAGCTAGCAACTGACATGATGCCCATCGTGAGTACGATGAGCTTCGCGAAGATCCCCATTTGGGACCAGAGATGACCGAGTGAGAAGTCCATGGGCGCTGCTTCCTATCTGGGGCCTCGCCTGAGGCCAACCATTTCTTGTGGGTTAATGTGGTTATCGCGCTCTTTTATTGGCGCGGCATTTCGAACTTAAAGTTGAAGACGTATTCGATACCGATGGGTTTGCCTTGAAAAGTTCCAGGGGTGGCCTTCATCGATTGGAGGCGGCTCACCACGGCCTCAGATAGATGGGGCAAGGGCTTGAGCACACGGCAGTTCAATATAGTGCCATCGGGGAGCACTTTGCATTTGATGATCATCATCCCCTGCACCTTCGCCTCCAGCGCATCACGAGTGTACAAATGGTCGACCAGCTTCTGTCGATCGACTTCTGGCCGAGTCATCCCTTCGCCGAAGGCCACCACATCTGTACCGAGTGAACCTCCGACGACGCCTCCAACGACACCGCCGACCACGCCGCCCGCGACACCGCCGGCAACGCCGCCTTCGACACCGCCTACTTCGGGAGGAGTTTCATCGGCCGACGAATCTTCAGGCTTCTCAGCCTCAACCGGCTTGTCGATGGGGATCTCTTTGGGCTGAACCAAGACGTCCTTCTTCACCTTCTTTTCCTTCTTCTCTACCTTCGTACTGCTTGCCGGTGGAGGCGGAGGTGGTGGGGGTGGAGGAGGAACCGCAGCAAAGAATTTTACCTCGGAAACATCTTCTTCGACGTGCGGCGGCCTGGTGGTGAACCACACCACCAACGCGACGAGAACTGCGTGCACCAGCACCGAAATAATGGTGCCAGCGCCGAAGCGGCTCTTGGCGATATCGCTCTTATGGAGGACTGAATCGAACATGGGTGATCACCCCCATATCAAAATTTGAAGCGAAATGTACGGACATGTGTTGACAGTGGGGAGATGGTGAGTAGGGTGCGCCCCGCAATTCGTTTATCCCACCTGGAGGGGTCTGTGCGCCCAACAACTTGGCTTTACCGTAGTGCACTTATCGCAAGTGCACTCGTTTCGACTTTGGCTTTCGGCCAAGGGTCTTCCGTAATTACCGGAGTCGTGACCGACGCGGCGACCGGAAATCCCATTTCTGATGTCGTTATTACTGCCTCTTCCCCTGCACTTCAGGGCGAAGAAGTGCTCGTTACAGACTCTTCGGGGTCTTACCGATTCCCACAATTGCCGGCGGGTACGTACACCCTTCGGTTGGAAAAAGAAGCCTACAAAGCCTACGCAAGAACCGACGTTCTGTTGCGCCTCGACCGCACCGTGCGAGTCAACATCCAGCTTCAGCCCGAGTCAGTACAGGGCGATGTAGTGACGGTTGTTGGAAAGCCCCCCACTGTTGACATTGGTTCGACCACCAGCGGTATCAGCGTGGGCAAAGACTTTATCAATAACATCGCCTTCATTCAGCCCAACAGCTCTGGAGTTCGCTCGTTCGAGTCTCTGGCAGCCGTAGCTCCCCAGGTCATCGCCGACGACTACGGTTACGGCTTTTCTGGCGCGCAATCTCCTGAGAACCTCTATTTGGTCGACGGCGTTTCGACGGGCGACCCGGCCTTTGGAACCAACGGCGCGCAGTTTCCCGTGGAGTTCGTGGGTGAAGCTAACGTCATCACCGGTGGGTACAACGCCGAGTACGGCCGCGCAACTGGTGGCGTGTTGAACGTTTCCACCAAGTCAGGTTCAAATGAATTTCATGGTTCTGTCTGGGGAAACTGGACTCCGGGTGCTCTGACTGGTGACAAGACTCAAATCAATAGCGCAGCTTCGTCGATCTCGACCAATGCTAATACCGACCCCGTCAACGGTGCGCCTCACGGTCGGTTGTGGAATCAAGTCGACTTCGGTGTCGAAGTCGGCGGACCAATCGTCAAAGACAAATTGTGGTTCTTCGCCGGTTTCTCGCCGTCATTCAGCCGCACCAAGAGCACCCGCGAACTTCGTGCCTTCGTTCCAGATGGCAACGGGAACGAAGTGACCGTTGTCCCCGGTTCAACTCAACATCGTTTTGAGGATGATCGTTCCTTCTCGTACATCGGAAAACTCACTTACCTTATCAATTCAGACAACAACATTTCATTGTCCGTGGTTGGTTCACCGGCAACCACAAAGATTCCATTTTCGTTCAATCAACGTCGAGCCACGCCTAACGGATGGCGCGGCGGCACTGACTTTGTGAACGATACCATTACCTCTTCGCTTCGTTATCAGGGTGGTTTTTTCGATAAGCATTTCCTGATCGATGCGAGTTTAGGTTGGTTTAGAGTGCACAAATCGAATCTGCCAAACGACGGCAGCGGCTTCGGCAATCAGGCCGGTGATGGGACTGCGGCCGGTACACCTCGAGTCGACTATCGTCGTTCTGTGAAAGTGACCGACGCAATTGCAGGAGAAACCGCCCCAAACCCACGCCCTATAACCGATTTCGAAAACTTGACCGCTGAAGGGGCGGCGCTGTGTGTTGATGCTGCGACCTGTCCAGCCACTGGTGGCAGTGAGTATTCCATTGGTGGAGCTGGTTCCATGAATGACGCTTACTTAGACCGCATTCAGGGTCGGGCCTCAGGAACCGTTCTCTTCCAGGGCTTGGGACATCACGTCATCAAGGCAGGTATTGATATTGAACACCTGCGCTACGACTTGAACAAGGCGTATTCCGGCGGCGTTCTTATGCGCGAGAACACCACTGGAAGTCGCTTCGCTGACTATCGCCAATACGGTTATTTCACCGCTCCAGACGAAGGCACTCGACAGTCGGTCATTCATTCCACCCCGACCTCAAACGGTGTCGGCGCCTTCGCCCAAGACAGCTGGAGCATTATGGATGTCGTGACGCTGAACGCAGGTGTTCGCTACGACAACCAACAGCTCTTTGCGGGCGATGGCTCGTTGGGAATGTCGCTCAACAACATGATTTCCCCTCGCGTTGGTTTGATCTACGACTTCACTCAGCAAGGTCGCTCAAAGCTGACTGCGAACTTTGCGCGGTACTACGAGTCAGTGCCAATCGATATCGCCGACCGCGCTCTCACTGGCGAAAATCAATATCAATTTCAGCATAGCGCTTCGACAGGGGGGGGCACGAGGCCGGGTTGTAACCCATTGGCTGACATCAATCAGGCCACCAACGAGTGTCTTGACCCAAAGAATAATTCCGCGGTGAATGCCAATAACGGCGGTACTTATGACGTCTCGAATGCAGGTCTGCAAACCGGCGCAGGCAAGACGCCAATCGATAGCAACCTCATGGCACAGAGCAGCGATGAAATTATGTTCGGTGGCGAATACGAAGTCATCGCAGATGGTCGCCTGGGAGCAACCTATAACAAGCGTTGGCTGAACTCAGTCATTGAGGACATGTCGCTTGATGAGGCAGCAACCTACTTTATCGGCAATCCCGGCTACGGAATGGCTTCGCAATTTCCCAAGGCTATTCGTGACTACGATGCAGTCACGGTCTACTTCAGCAAGGCTTTTGCAGACGGGTGGATGGGCCAGCTGTCGTATACCTATTCGTCGTTGCGAGGTAACTACAACGGTTTGTTTCGACCAGAGACTGGTCAGCTTGACCCAAATATCAATGCTGACTTTGACTTGATTTCTTTGCTCCCCAATCGCAGCGGGCCACTCGACGCTGATCGCAATCACGCGGTCAAAGTGTATGGAAGCAAAGAATTCAGAATTGGTTCGGTATTTAGCATTATTGCGGGTCTGACCTATGAGGGACGCTCTGGTGCACCCATTAACTACCTGGGCAGCCACCCCCTCTATGGCCCTGATGAAGCGTTTGTGTTGCCCCGTGGAGCGGGCGGTCGATTGCCCTGGCGCCACGCGATCAACGCGAAGTTGGGCCTTAGCGCCCGATTGAGCAAGGACAACGTCATTCAGCTCACTGGTGACGTATTCAACATGTTCAACTTCCAGGCTGCGACGGGTGTGGACAACACGTTTACAACCAGCGACGTGTTGCCGTTTCAAACGACCGACAAAGATCCTCAGGCAGCAGCGTGCATCACTGAAGGACCCAATTGCCCAGCTGGCGCCACGAACGTCAGCACCTCTACGCGTGGTCCAAATGGCGAGTTCGTGAAGCTTTCTCGTGACGAAATCAACTCAAACTTCAAGCAGCCGACCTCGTACCAACCGCCCATCTCTGTGCGATTTGGTATTCGGTTTACTTTCTAAGTCGGCGCAAGGAAAAATAACAATGTATAAGAATATTCGAGTTAGTTTAGCTGGTCTTCTGGGTGTTTCTGCAGGCTTCATCTTGCAGGGTTGTTTTGCAGACCAGCCGCCACCTGAGTGTGGCGTCAGCACCAGTGCAGCTGCACAAGGGGTAGGACCTTACTTTGTGAAGCTGACGAAAGTTGATGGAAGCGGCACGTGTTCGGACTTGAGTGGCATTCAGGTTGGATTGCAACGCATGCGCACTCAGCCTACAGGTGGGGATTACAAGCTGGCCATCAAAGCCTCACCCTTGATCGATGCGTTCTCTGGCGCTACTGATGCTATCAGCCAGGACCTTTCAAATGACTGCGCTGTAGAGGAGGCTTGTGAGGACTGTGTTGTGAAACACGACAATGGAGAAATGACGATTCCTGATGGGGGCCCAATTCGTAAGTTCCCGTTTGAAGATAGGGAAGTATTTGGCACTCCCGATTCAGAGGCCGAGGGCGGCTTCCGCAGGGTGTATCCCGATCAAAATGAATGCGGATACATCCCTGACCCGGTTGAACGTCGAGATCCTTCAGACCCAGACGGAGCAAACACCATCATCACTGGTGATATGCCAAGTCACCCCACTGATGGTGTCTGCAAGGTCTCTAACTTCGTTGGTGGAAGTCAAAGTTTTGCGCCGACGGAAGCCGAAACGTTCGATGGTGTGATGCAATCGTTCCCTGCCATTTCTTATAAAATGGAATTCACCAATTTTGCCCTTCTCAATACGACCGAGGTTCCGGGGACTATTTTCAATGCAGACCTCAAATACACAGTCGATAATTGTGTAGCGAACTACAAAGCGTTCGGTTTCTGGCCGACAGTGGCCTGTCATTCGAAACCTTCTGAGGGTGCATTGGTTGAATCACCAGATTGTGACCCCAATGCTGATGTCGCGGCCGGTCGCGTTACGGGCTCGGGCATCAATCCAGGCTTCAAGCCGATGTGTGACACGTCGTTGGGTGTTTGTGTTCCTACGGCTGACTTGAAGTAACGTTTTATTGAGTCGGGGCATCCCTCGACTCTGACTTCAGGTAAGAGAACCCTCGCTCCCCAATATCTGGGGGGGCGAGGGTTTTTCTTTGAACAATCGTTCGCAATTACTCGATGGGTTGCGGCGGCTGCTGGCTGACGAGAAGGGCACGCTTTTTAAGCAAGCACAGCTCCACGTTGCCATGTGTTACCCAAGCCCTTACCACGTGGGTATGAGCAGTCTCGGGTTTCAGGCCATCTACCGCGAAGTACATGCTCACCCAGAGGCCACTGCTGAACGGGTTTTTCTGCCCGACGATGTCGATGCCTGGCGCGCTGCTCGGTTGATGCCTGCTTCCATCGAGACATTGAGGCCGCTGAATCAGTTTCAGGTGCTCGCCTTCTCCGTGGCCTACGAGCTCGAGCTGACTGGCATTTTTGAGTTGCTTGAATCAGCCGGCTTCCCCGCGCTCCGCGAGGCTCGGACTGAAGAGATGCCATTGGTGGTGGCGGGCGGGCCGCTCACTTTTTCAAATGCCGACCCTCTCGAGCCTTTTGTCGACGTATTGCTGCAGGGCGAAGCAGAAGACTTGGTGGCTCCGTTGCTTGATGCAGTGCTGGCTGGGGGAGGAAAGGCTGCCGTATTGACTCGACTGGCCCATATTCCAGGCTTCAGAGTGCCGGGGCTTTCCCTCGACTCGAGCCGCGGTTTTGTCCGCAAAGCGACAGACATGCGATTGCCGGCGCGCTCGCAGATTGTCACTCCGCATACCGAACTGCGGAGCATGTTTCTCATTGAGCCCGAGCGTGGGTGCTCTCGTGGTTGTCATTACTGTGTGATGCGAAGAACGACCAACGGAGGCATGCGCACCGTGCCTCCAGAGCGCGTGTTGGGGCTCATTCCCGCGTGGGTGAAGCGCGTCGGGTTGGTTGGAGCGGCGGTGACAGACCACCCACGCATCGTCGAATTGCTCGAGACCCTCGCGCGCGATGGCAAAGAAGTGGGCATCTCGTCGCTCAGAGCAGACAGGTTGACGCCTCGCTTGGTGCAAGCACTCAGAGCATGCGGTGCGCAAGTGTTGACGGTGGCGTCAGACGGACCGAGCCAGCGGCTCCGAGACATGGTCGACCGCAAACATTCTGAAGCACAAATTGTGAACGCAGCTGTGTTGGCCAAAGCAGCCGGCATCAAGCGTCTTAAAATATACAACGTCATCGGGTTGCCCACCGAGACGGAAGCAGACATTGACGAATTGGTGCGCTTCACCCTCGAGCTCTCGCACATACTTCCCGTGGCATTGGGCGTGGCGCCTTTCGTCGCGAAACGAAATACCCCTCTCGATGGGGCGCCTTTTGCTGGCATTGATGTCGTCGACAAGCGCCTCGAGCGATTGCGCCGTGGGCTCAAGGGGAGAGCAGAACTCCGGCCTACCAGTGCGCGCTGGGCGTGGGTTGAATACGTGATGGCTCAATGTGGGCCTGAAGTGGGCCTCGCCGCGTACGATGCGTGGAAGGCAGGCAATGCATTCGCCGCGTGGAAGAAAGCCTTTGCGGCGCATGATTGTCGGCCCTACGAAGCAAGACGCACCATTGATGGCCGGCGCAATGCGGTTGAGTGGCCGTCGGTCGGTCGATTGGCAGGGCCCATGGTGATGCCTGCTTCTGAGAGTAAAGAAGTGGCTCCGAATCAATTGGTCGCTGACTGGGGGCCGCTCGATTTGCGAGACAAAGGTGCAGCACCGAGTTCATGACATGAGCCACCAGCATCGGGGCCTGGCGACCACGGCGTTGATGGTGGCGACGGTCATTTGGGGCGCGACGTTCGTCACCGTTAAAGATGCGCTCACTGCCGCTGACGCATTCACTTTTCTGTCGTTGCGATTTGCCATTGGAGCCATCGGTGCAGCAGCACTCGCAACCATCCAAATGCGAGGCTCGGTCGCGTGGGCTCTCGTGCTGCGACCGGGCCTCTTCTTGGGCGTGCTTCTCTTCGGTGGCTACGCCCTGCAAACCATCGGGCTTGAAACCACTACCCCCGCGCGCAGTGCCTTCATCACTGGCCTCACCGTCATCTTGGTTCCATTTTTCAGTTGGCGACTCAGCGGCAAACGACCTCCAGTGCGCGCATTTGTGGCGCCGGTGGTCGCGCTGGTGGGCCTCCAGCGGCTAACCGGAGTTTCGTTCTCGCAAGCCATTCCCGTGGGAGACCTGCTGACGCTCGCGTGTGCGGTGCTCTACGCAGGGCATATCGCTGCCACCAGCAGATGGGCTGAAGGCCTACCGGCGCTCCCGTTGACGGCGGTCCAACTTTTAGTGGTGGCGGTGATGTCTGTACTGTCATTTTCGTTTGTAGACAGACATTTCGAGCCCACCTCGGCTTTCTGGGGCGCAGTCTTGTTTACGGGCATCGTGGCCAGCACTTTGGCCATTGGGGTTCAAGTCTGGGCGCAGACTCAAATGACAGCCACTCGAGCGGCTGTCATCTATTCCCTCGAGCCGGTGTTTGCTTTGGCTTGGGCAGCGCTGACGGGGCTGGGCTGGCCAAGCACCCCAGAGCTCGTAGGGGGTGGCTTCATTCTCAGTGCGGTGCTGATTTCAGAACTTGATTTGAAATGACAGGCCATCAGCTCTCGCTGTTCGGTGCGTTGACTCGCAATCTCATTTGAGCTGCAGACTGAAGCGGGCCCAAATTCATTAAAGTCACCCCGCTGTATGGAGGGTGGCCGGCGCCGAGTGAGCGCACCACGGCAGTGGCAGAACCGTTACACCGATGGCTCCTTGTTTTCTGGCGGTCTGAAGCAGCTGGCAAATCCACCACTGAAGCCTGGCAAATCCACCGCCAACGTCTGGCAAATCCACCACTGAAGTCTGGCAGAACCCCCACCAAGGCCTGGCAAATCCATCACTTTACGATTAGGGTTGGCGAATGTCGGCATACCTCAAGCGTCACCTCGAAGAGGCCGTAGCGGTTGCGCTCGTGGACACTCGGGTAGTGGCGATCAACGGCGCGCGCCAGGTAGGAAAGAGCACGTTGGTTCATGCGCTCATGAAAGGCCGCGCTCATTCAGAATCGTGCACGCTCGATGACGCGATTGTTCTCGCCGCCGCGCGCAGTGACCCGGTGCGCTTTGTTCGCCATGATGGATTGTTGGCCATTGATGAAGTGCAGCGCGCCCCGGAGCTCATGCTGGCCATCAAGGCGTCGGTCGACAGAAATGGCCTGCCGGGTCAGTTTCTGCTCACAGGGTCGGCTCGGTTGCTTGGGTTGCGTTCGTTGCCCGACGCACTTGTTGGGCGCATGGAAACAGTGGAGCTCTGGCCGTTTTCGCAAGGAGAGATAGAGAAGCGCACGGAAACCTTCATCGATGCCGTATTCGAGGACGACGTACGATTGGCCAAGGATTGCCAAGATGAGCGTGAGACGTACATCGAGCGCTTTACACGCGGTGGTTTTCCCGAAGCCGTTCGCCGTGATGAGGGTCGACGAGCACACTTCTTCACCCAGTATGAGCGAGATCTACTCGATCGCGACGTGTCGCAGCTGCTCGACATTCAGCGGCGCGATTCCCTGCACCGACTCTTGAAGATGGTGGCTGGGCGGGCCGCGCAATTGCTTAAAGTAGAACGGCTTTCGTCTGACGTCGGGCTCCCGGCGTCGACCGTCGAACGCTATGTGTCGCTTTTTGAAGAAGTCTTTCTCGTCAAACGCATCCCTGCGTGGTCGGCGGCTGCGACCTCACGTGCGGTGCGCATGCGCAAGCTTCTCTTCGTTGATACCGGTCTGTGTGCGCATCTCCAGGGCCGTACGGTGAAGCGGCTCTTGCGTGATGACGCCGCCGTGGGACCGTTGCTTGAAAATTTTGTCCTGGGTGAATTGGCTCGTCAGCTCGGTTGGGCCAAAACCAGGGCCAGTCTCTTTCATTACCGTACGCGCGATGGCATTGAGGTGGATGCAGTGCTGGAGGCCGCAGACGGTCGAATTGTCGGAATCGAAGTCAAAGCTGCTGAGACCGTTCGTGCCGAAGATTTTGGTGCCCTCCGTCATCTTCAGTCGCAGGTCCCCGAGAGGTTCCATCTCGGTCTGGTACTCCATGCCGGAACGGCAACTTTGCCGTTTGGAAACCAGCTGTTGGCCGCACCAATTGACTCCTTGTGGCGGACAACGAGCCGCCACTCACGTTGACGGGGTGGCCAAGCAGCTCGTCGGCTCTCGCTGTCAGTGCGTGACCACAATCTCGTTTGAGTCGCAGACTGAGGGATAACCAAATTCAGCAGAAGTCACCAAAGTGTATGAATGTTTGCCCACCCCATACGAGCTCGCAGCAATGGTGGCTGAACCGTTACAGCCGATGGACCCCGCATTTTGGTCGTCTTTTGCGTAGGCGCAGAAGTTGCCCTGGCTTGTCCATGTCGCAGTGAACTGCGTGCCCGCTGAAATCGATCCTGAAGCGGGTGAAATTGAAACCGAACATGCGGGTCTCACTCTGAAGGTGGTCGCACACTCGCCGCTCCCTTCATAATTCGGAGGGAGCAATGTGAGCAGGTGGTTGCCCAGTGGCTGTTGTTTGAGGACCGCGGTGCCGTTACAGGGAATGTCGCCTGCCTTCACTCCATCAAAGTCGTAGCTGCAAGAATTCGAATTGGGGCCAGTCCATTTGACTGTGAATGCGGGGTCTGCTCCCGAAGCGGTCTGGGTGATGTCGACGGTACAGACAGGCGCGGGGAGTGGTGCAAGCCGCAAAAGAAGATTCGGGCTGTTCAGGCCCAGGCCGGCGATGAGACCTGGGGTCGAATTGGCTTTGATGGCAGCGGCGACCGTTGCGGGTGATGCAGTCAGGTTGCGCCCCAAAAAGAGCGCCGCAGCTCCACTGACATGGGGTGCCGCCATCGACGTGCCCGACATGGTCTTCACCGCAGAGTCATTTGCAATTCCGGCAGCGACAATGCCTTCGCCAGGGGCAAACACGTCGACGCAAGAGCCAAAGTTCGAGAAGCTAGCCATTCTGTCCAACTTTGTCGTCGCGCCCACGGTGATGCCTTCGCTCACGCGTGCCGGAGTTCTTTGGCAAGCATCGAACGAGTCATTCGCGGCTGCGAAGACGTAGGTAATTCCATGCGCAATCGAGGCGCGAATGGCGTCTTCGAGGGCGGGAAGGGTAGCTGTATAAAGAGACACGTTCACGACGGCCGGAGAAATGTGATTGCTGTAAATCCAATCGACGGCTTTTATAACCATCGAATCGGGGCCGCCGCCTTGGCAGTCTTGAGCTCGAATGGGGTGAATGATGGCGTGCTTGGCAATACCAAAGCGGGTGCCTGCAATCGTCGCGGCGATGTGCGTGCCGTGGCCGTGACAGTCTTCTGCTGAATCGTTGCCGTCGGCGACAAAGTTGGCTCCGTTGCCAATGCGACCCGTAAATTCGCTGTGTGACGTGCGCACCCCCGTGTCCATCACGTAGACGTGAACGTTTGCTCCGGAGACTGGGTCGTAGGAATAGGTTTCAGATAAGGGCAGGGTTCGTTGGTCCAACCGGTCAAGGCCCCAGCTGGCTGCCATTTCGGTGAACGAGATGGCTGATTGATTGTCTTCTTGAACATATTTGACCGCGGCATCTCTTGAAAGCGCCTGTGCTTGCTCTGCGGTCATTCGAGCCGAAAACCCCTGCAGTGCAAATTGGTAGACTTCCTTGAGCTCACCCCCAAAACGACTCAGCAGCGCTTCGCTCACCGTTTGAACTTGAAGAGGCTCCACCGTGCCTTCAGTGAAAACCACGATGTACTGTCCTGTCACAGGGTTTGAAGCGGTCAGAAATTTACTTTGACTCGAGACAACTTCCTGCTCGGGTTGGCCGCTAGTCACTTCACCGCATGCAGTCAGTTGGAGCACAAGAGCAATAATAGGGCGCAACTTCATGGGGGCTCTCCTCGTGGGGGAGCGAACCATAGAGTGAAGACATTCGCGGAAGCATGGCGCACTGCGCAAATCTTCAACCATCGTCGTCAAAACGGCTCAGACTGTAATGCAAGCCATTCCAGGAGGAGACGTGCTGACGCCAGCCTGTGTGGTGCTCTTTGAGAGCCAATCGCGACCGCCAGCCGTTGGGCTGCCCGGTTTGCTTTTGCGTCCCGCTGCTTTCCAAGAAAAGAGGAATGTATTGGTTTGTGGCGCGAGCACGCCGGGTCTAAGGCGAGGCTTAAAGTCGCTACGGCCTAGGGAATACTTTCGAGGAGGTTGCTTTTAGGGTCACAAATTCGAACGTACGCAGGGGGCCTGATGAGGTCACAGAAGATAACAAGACAGGCTCCGTCACCTTTACTTGAAGGAAATCGCAAGCCGTCAAATCTTCCATTTCGGGTGACTTCAGCTCCGAGAACGTGAGTCGGGGCTTTGATTTTGGAATTGCGATATCGCCAGGGGCTACACAGTTCCGCTGTCGTCGTTTTCAGTGTTGTCTGGGTTTCCGACTGTGTGAGGTCAATGATGTTTCGTAGATTCACTTCTCCGGAAAATGTCACAAAGGCTTTCTTGTCGATTTGTGGCCTCAGCGGTGTTCCTCCTGCAATCTGCAAAAACTCATTCCAAGCAGTCTGATAGTCTTCGGCAAAATAGATGGAACGAGCACCACCCTTAGGTGTGAATCGCGCTCCATTAGATGGTGGCCCGAGGTTGTATAATGGGCGCGGTACAAAGCCGGGCTCTTGAAAGCGATAAAGTGCCGCAGCGTAAACCACACGACAAACCACTCCCTTATACGGACGCCCCCTAAGATTGACGAGGGCCCTTCGAATGCGTTGACCGGTGAGCATCAGCCTGGGTGACCCAACAATGCGTCTTCAAGTAGTTCGGCTACGACCTCAACTTTGCGGCGCTCAAAAAGCGAAATAGGGGTAACGCCGTCTAAGTTGGGGTTAGGTGCGTTTAGCCAAATTCGACCTCTTTCCTGGGTGTCGAAAAGGGACTTCAGCGAACTGACTACGCGCGAGAAAACAGAGAGGCCCTTTTGAAGGCGCTGAGCGGATGGAGTTTTATGGACTGTTTGCGGTGAACGGCCCAAAAACTTGGAAAATCGCGTCAGAGACACGCCCATCCAATCGGCAATCAGACCAGCATCGAGCCGCCCATTCTTGGAGTTATGCAAATCCTCCACGGCCCCAATATGGCCTGTTGATACCAGGGCTTCCTGTCCATCGAGTCGCAACGATTCCACCATGCGAGTTACGGCAACCGGTCTGGACGAATCGACGAAAATGACGAACATGTCATCGCCCTCTAACTGTAGGCGCTTGATGGCTGCCGTTACGTCGGTTGTGGAGATGGTTACGTTTGCAATATCCGCAATGACCCTAGTGGGGCGGTACTGCACCATTTCTCTATCGAACGCCTTTGAGTCTGAGGCCACGCGAAATGACAGGTGGGCCTTCTTGAGACTGGCTTGAATTTGCCGGCGGCTTGAGGATGTGTATGCAAGGATTCGTTCCATCTCCCTTAAGGTAACATTATGTATCCCTTTTATCAACCAATTCGAGGCTTTTCCTGTGCTGCTGCGAATTGCCGTTGCCGGCCTCAAACCACTCACCTTTTCTCTGCAGGAGTGTCTGATGCGCTTGCTCCCTCAGACACCCGTGGCGACACACGCATTGCAAACGCACGGCTGCGATGCGGTCACTTTGCAACTTGTCTTTCACGCTGAGCTTTTCAGCTAAAACGAGACGAGCCTTATAAGGCAGTCAAACTCACTTTTTGCCGCCACTCGTGTTCCAGCAGCGCATAAATGAATGAGTCGCACCATTCTCCTTTGAGCCACCAATTCTCACGCAGATGTGCTTCCCGGCGCATGCCGACTTTTTCCATCACGCGGGCTGAAGAAAGGTTTCGGGGGTCGCAGTCACCGTAAAGGCGATGCAGCCCAAGGGTGTTGAAACCAAAATCGAGGAGCGCTTCAAGGCCTTCAGTCACCAGGCCTCGACCCCAATGGTCGCGCCGCAGGTTGAACCAAATCGACGCTTCTTTGTGCTCGGGCCGTTCAATACGTAAGCCAACTCGGCCTAAGAAACGCCCGTCTTCCTTGAAGCAAATTGCGAAGTCAAAGACGCGACGAGGCACTTCGGCAGCCAGCGCCACGCACTGCGCGAGATACTTCTTGGTGCCGTCTTCATCGATGACGTCGTTGCTCTGATACCGCACCACCTCCGCGTCGCTGTCGACCACTTGAGCATCGGGCCAGTCCTCCAGTCGAATTTCCCGGAGGACCAGCCGCCTGGTTCTCAGCGTGCTCACAAAAAAGACTTAGCCGATGCCGCCGCAGACGTTGGGCATGCCGCCACCGCCACACGTTTCGGTGGGCGGGCAGACGCCACATTCAATTGAACCACCGCAGCCATCACCCAATTCGCCGCAGTTGGCACCCGCTTGCTCACACGTGCGCGGAGTACAAGGTGGCTTGCCGCAATAGCCGGGGACACCTGCTCCGCCGCAGACTTCACCCTCAGGACAAATGCCGCACTGAATGACATTGCCGCAGCCGTCACCCGCAGGCCCACAGTGGATGTTTTGCGCATCACACGTCAAGGGAATGCACATGGTACTTCCGCAGAGGCCAGGCCCTTGCGCTCCACACACTTGCCCCGGAAGACATGGGCCGCAGTCAATTTGTGCGCCGCAGCCATCACCTTGCAGGCCGCAATTAAAGCCTTGCATCAAACAATTGCTCGGCGCGCAGGTGCCGCCACCTCCGCAAATTCCTGGTTGCCCGCCCCCGCCGCATGTCTGTGGAGGCGTACATGGCCCGCAGTTCAGAGAGCCGCCACAGCCATCGCCCTGGAGGCCACATTCGAAGCCCTGCGCGACACACGTCGATGGAACGCACGTGCCACCACCGCAGACGCCGGTCATGCCGCCTCCGCCGCATGTTTGCGGTGGAGTACAGGGACCGCAGTTCGGCCCACCTGGCCCTTGAGCGATGCCACCACAGCCATCGCTTTGTTGACCGCAGGTGTAACCCAGTTGGGCACAGGTCTTTGGTACACACGCGCTGCCACCACAGACATTGGGGGTACCGCCGCCGCCGCAGGTTTGCGGTGGGGTGCAGGTGCCGCAGTTGAGGGTACCTCCGCAGCCGTCACCTTGCTGGCCGCAATTGGCGCCCAAGTCGGTACAGGTTCGCGCAGTACAGGGAGTGCCACACTGATTTGCGACTCCGCCACCGCCGCAGGTCGCAGGCAGCGTACAGGTGCCGCAATTGAGGGTGCCTCCGCACCCGTCGGCTGCAGGGCCACAGGTAAAGCCCAAGTCAGTACATGTCTTGGCTGTACACATTTGAACTGGAGGCACGTCAGGCGCGATGCATGAAGAGAGGTCGAAAATGAGGTATTCGAATACTTTTTCTTGCGGTGTCATCGGGCCACCAGCACATTGGTCGGGCCATGACTTTGTACCGGCGTTGTTGGCATCGATGACGTGGAAGTCACTGAAGAGCACGCGGCCACACTGCTCTGCCGCGGGGACAGTGGTGGGGGTATTGAAGGTGTATTGAAGGGGAATATCTTCTGGCGTCGTCATCTGTCCGTTCCTCACAATCGAGCCGTAGACCCACCGCTGAGCAGGGGCAATGATTCGATTGGTGTCGTTGCGAACGGTAAGAATGCGGATTCGGGGTATCGCCGTGGTTGAGGTTGCCGCCTGCGCATTGACCAGTTGGACCCATTCTGCAAATGAAACACCCTTGGGGAAGCCGGTGTCGATGCGAGCGTCTTGATTTCCAGGGTATGTGTCGATGACGTCCCACTCGGCTGTTCCTGTAAATGAATTGGAATTAGCAACGCGATTCCCTTGGGGATCGAGCGCTTGGTCAAACAGCCATGAATAGGCAAAGTGACTTGCGAAAATGCGCCCGCCGCCGTTGGCATACTGCACCATGCGGTTGCGTTGAGCGATGGGTTTAAGATGCTCACCGCCTTTGCAATCGAGAATAATCATGTCGTATTTGCGCATTTCATTCAGATCATTGAAGAGCGTATCGGCAGGTACAGAGCTGCCGCCGAATAGAGCGCCATTTTCTCGATAGAATTTGACGCGCCCATTCCCGCTGGGCAGTGAATATTGATCAGCAGCAATGCCGATTTTAGGCAACACACACTCAATGATGTCAACGTTCCCTGTCACCACTGCAATTTTTGGAATGTTGTCGTTGGGGTTAAATTCGCCTTGTTTCCGCGGTAAGCGTGTCTGTTCTGCCGTCAGCACTGTGTTTTGGCAGCACACTGGCGAGTCGACCATGATTTGTCGGCGCCATTTCCCCAAGTGGAAAACCACCGGAACTTGAACGCCTGCACCGCAGGGCACATTTTTCAAGGTGAAGCTGCCGTTGGTTGCCGAATAGGTGGTGACTAAGGGCTCGCCACTGACAGGGTCTGAGCATCTGTCACAGGTCACCCCTCCGTCGCCGGTGAGGGGAAGCACGGTGCCGTTGGGCACATAGACGTAGGCTCCAGGAATAGGGTCTGGTTGCCCGTAGCCCTCTGCGGGGTTCGTCGGGGCAAGGACAGTGCCTGTCAAAGTGGTGCCATCAGGCATGCCAGTGCATGAGGTTTGATGTGTACAGAGATTGGTGCAGGGGCCCGCATCAGGGCGAATCGAACCGCAGACGCTCGGCGTACCCGCACCACCACAAATGTCGGGAAAATTGCAGGAGCCACAATTGGTAGTCAGCCCTCCACAGCCGTCGTTCACCGGCCCACAATTCGCGCCCAACTCGCCGCAGGTTTTGGGGATGCAGAGCGCCGGGCCACCGCACTGGTTGGCCATTCCTCCACCGCCGCAGGTTTGGCCGGGCACCGCGCACGTTCCACACATGATGATGCTTCCGCACCCATCGCCGACGGGGCCGCAGTTAGCTCCCAACGCGGTGCAGTCTTTGGGTATGCAGGTGACTGAGCCGCCGCACTGGTTCGGTACTCCGCCAGCGCCGCAAGCTTGGGCACCGCTGCAAGTACCGCAGCTGGGGGTCAAACCGCCGCAGCCATTGCCCACCACCCCACAGGTGGCATTTTGTTCAGCGCAAGTGAGGGGAACACATGGCACACCACCGCCGCAGTGACTCGGCGTCCCGCCGCCTCCGCAGACTTCTGGGGCAGTGCAGGTGCCGCAGTTGAGAATGCCGCCGCATCCATTACCAACGGAGCCGCAGGTCGCGTTTGCAGTGAGGCAGGTGAGGGGAGTGCACATGGTGCCACCACCGCACTTGTACGGGGCGCCGCCGCCGCCGCACGTTGTCCCACTCGCGCACGAGCCGCAGATGATGGTATTTCCACACCCGTCGCCGATGACGCCGCACTCTGCTCCCGCGAGCTCACAGGTGGTGGGGACGCACACGCCGCCGTCATTGACGTTGTTTCCTAGGAGGCCACAGCGAGCAGGTATGCCGCCACCACCGCACACTTCAGGAAGCGCACATGAGCCACAATTGAGGAGATTTCCGCAGCGATCAGCCATGGGTCCGCATTCCGCTCCCAGGGCTTGGCAAGTGGTAGGAATGCAGCCCGCGTCACCGCCACACGCGCTGGGCAGTCCGGCTCCGCCACAGGTTTGAGGCAAGGTACAGGAGCCGCAGCTGATGAGGGCGCCGCACCCGTCTCCGATGGGGCCGCAATCTGCGCCGGCCTTTTCGCAGGTGACGAGCCCGCAACCGCCGTCCATCGACATCATATTGCCCGTGCCGCCCCCGCTCGTTCCGCCACCGCCTGTGTTGCCACCAGCTCCTCCTCCACCGTCACTGTTTGTAGAACCGCCACCACCGCCGGTTCCATTGTTTGGAGGAGTACCTTGACAGTCGCAGCCAGAAATAATGAGGCCGAGCATGAGCGCGGCACTTCGAAACATGTTCTGCATGGTGGGTAAGCTCCGGCGGGAAAGGCGGCCTACTCAACCCTACCCTAAAGCATCCAGCCACGCGACGAATTGAATCCGTGCTTGCGTTCTTCTCCTACATCCACGACCTTTCCACACGCCCATGCCTTCCCGTGTGATGTGGTTCATTTTTGTGGCGACGTTGTTCGCCTTGGTTGGTTTTGTCTCTTGTCGTGTGACGTTCACAGATGAGGTGACTTACCCATGCACTAACGACGCCGAGTGTGGCGGCGATGGCTTTGTGTGTACACGCAGTGCCAATCGCACGGTGTGCTGCAAACCCACGGGTATCGAGGTGTGCGACACAGTCGATAATGATTGTGATGGCTTTGTTGACAACACAGGCAAACAAGAAACTTGCAATGGCGAAGATGATGATTGCAATGGGCGGGTTGACGAAGCGTTCAACTTTCTTATCGACCCCGTTCACTGCGGGGCCTGCAATCATGCGTGCGAGCGCTCGGAATATTGCTTGGGCGGCAAGTGTCTCCTTCGGGTGGAAAAGGAGTGTTACGACAGCGTCGACAATGACGACAATGGCAAGGCAGATTGCGATGACCCCGCGTGTGAGCAACAGCCATGTGGGTCGGCGTGCATTTGTATGGGCCTTCAGAAGGCAGAAGGTTCGTGCGAGGACAGGGTCGACAACGAAGGCGATGGCCTCACTGATTGCGATGACCCCGACTGTATAGGGAAGGTCTGTGGCAAGGGCTGCGTCTGTGCCGACGCGGGGATTCAGATTGAAACCGATTGTATGGATACAAAGGATAACGATCACGATTCGTTAATCGATTGCAATGACCCTGATTGTTTAGACCAACTGTGTTACCCCCCTAAGCTCTATTATCGATGCACCGTCGGTCACCAGTGTTGGTGTAATGGCATGCCAGGCACCGGGCCGAGAGAGCAGTCGGGGTTGTGTCGCGATGGTATCGACAACGATTGTGACGGTGAAGTTGACTGTGACGAAGACAGTTGCGCTGGCCAGAGTTGTCTCGTCGACGCTGGGGTTGGGTGCGAATGCGCAAATGGGAGGAAGAAAGAATCGTCATGCGACAACCTTGTCGATGATGACCAAGATGGAAACGTTGACTGTGCTGACGTTGATTGTGTGCCGGGAACGCGGTGTCAGCGCAATGATGGGGGTGGGGAAGGCATGTGCAATGCCAACCAAGGGTGCGAGTAGGATTCTTTTCAAACGATACCTACTTCAGCTTCAGCGTCGGTAGAAATGGCGACTCAGGGCGCGGCGTTAGCTTCTGTTGTCGGGCGTCAACAATGTGATCCATCATTGCTAAGGGAATCCGCCCGAAAAGTGCTTCCACTCGTGGCGGGCCCACCAGGCACGTGATGGTCGCCGAACGATTTCCGTAGCGAATCGTAAGGGGGCCTGCCTGCATCAGCTCCCCACGGGTTCCATCCCCGTATTCAACGATGGCTTTGTCATCTGAGACGTCGAGGCTCAATGTCTCCACCACGTGTGGCGGCAGCACAACCATGACGGAACCTGGTTCGACAAGCATGCTCAGGTTCAAACGTTTGACGTCTTCATTTTTGATGAGCCCACGCTTCGCAAAGCTCACATCCGCAGCGTTCTCCAAAACACATTCTGCGCGAACTTCACCCCTGCAGTGCGACGTAACACGGCACCTCTTAAACTTCGGACAAGCAGACTTCGGCAAAGAAGTACGACGCGGGCAACCGGCCTTGTCAACCAAACTTCTGAGCAAGGTTGACAAGTGCCTCAGGAGGCATCAAACAGGCAGAATTCCTCGCTGTTTAGTAACAGGGAGCCTAAACGATGCCCGCTGATTTCACTGCTCACGCCCACCGAAATGACCATGCCCACGCCGCGCCGTTGGAGCTCGAAATTCCCCTTCGGCATGATTGGTCTTTAAGCGAGATCCGCGACCTGTACCAACTCCCGTTCCTGGAACTGGTTTTTCGCGCCCAAAGCGTTCATCGCGCGGTGTGGAAAGAAAACAAGGTGCAGTTGTGCAGTTTACTGTCGGTCAAAACCGGTGGGTGCCCTGAAGACTGTGGGTATTGCCCGCAGGCAGCGCGGTACAAGACAGGCGTTGAAGCGCAAAAACTGATGGCGGTGCCTGAGGTGCTTGAAGCCGCCAAGACAGCGCGCGACGCGGGCGCGACTCGCTTCTGTATGGGAGCCGCCTGGCGAGAAGTGAAAGACGGGCCTCAATTTGATTCCGTGTTGGACATGGTGCGCGGGGTCAAGGCGCTGGGCCTTGAGGCATGCTGCACGCTGGGTATGGTTTCTTTGAACCAAGCCAAGAAGCTCAAAGAGGCTGGGCTCACCGCTTACAATCACAATCTCGATACCAGTGAGAAGCACTACGGCGATGTCATTTCAACGCGGAGTTACGATGACCGATTGCAAACGCTTGAGCGAGTCCGTCAGGCAGGCATCGAAGTGTGTTGCGGCGGCATCATTGGCCTCGGTGAATCGGTCGACGATCGCTGTCAGTTATTGATGACGCTTGCCAACCAAGCGCACCACCCTGACTCTGTGCCCGTCAATGCATTGGTTCCAGTTGAGGGCACTCCGCTGGCGAACAATGCAGCAGTAGACCCGCTCGACATGGTGCGCACCATTGCGGTGGCTCGCATTCTGATGCCTGCTTCAATGGTGCGACTGTCGGCAGGTCGTCAGCAGATGAGCGATGAAGCGCAATTGCTTTGCATGATGGCGGGCGCCAATTCTGTATTTTTTGGCGACAAACTGCTCACCACTGATAACCCCGACTTCGCGCACGACATGCAATTGTTTAAAAAGGCGGGGGTCAAACCGCTCGAACCTCAGCTCGACAAACCCCTTTCTTAAGACATGGCTGGCCTTCTCGATGGGTGGGCGCGTGAAACGCTCAACGCGCTCGACCAAAAACACCTGCGCCGGTTTTTAGAACCGCTCGAAAGCCCGCAAGGGCCTCGAGTACGGCTCGATGGTAAAGTGTTGCTCAACTTTTCTTCGAATGACTATTTGGGGCTGGCCAATGACCCCGAAGTGATTGAGGCGGGTCGCACTGCGTTGTTGCGGCACGGGCTTGGTGCTGGGGCTTCACGTTTGTCTGTGGGTGACACCGAGGCGCATGTCTCTTTAGAGAAGGCGTTGGCGCGCTTTGAAGATACCGAAGCCTGTCTGCTTTTTAATTCTGGCTATGCGGCGAATGTGGGCGTGTTGTCGGCGCTCTTCGGGCCGGGCGATGTACTGTTCTCTGACGCGCTCAATCACGCGAGTCTCATCGATGGGTGCCGGCTTTCTCGCGCTCGAGTGGTGGTCTACCCGCACTGTGATGTCGAAGCGCTGCTCGAGTTGGTGCGCGCTCACCCCGGGAGACGTCGTGCCGTGGTGACCGATACGGTGTTTTCAATGGATGGAGACCGCGCACCGCTGCGTCAGCTCAAAGACATCTGCACGGAACATCAATTGGCGCTCATCGTTGACGAAGCGCATGCCACCGGAGTGTTGGGTGCCCGGGGACGAGGGTTGCACGAACTCGATGAAGTGAGTGTCGATGTGCAAGTGGGGACGTTGTCGAAAGCGTTGGGTGGGTTTGGGGCGTTTGTGTGTGGCTCTCGCGCGGTCTGCGATGTATTGCTCAATCAAGCGCGTTCGTTGGTATTCAGTACTGCCCTTCCTCCGGCGCTGTGTGTGGCTGCAGAAGTGGCACTCAAGAAGTTGCAGGAACCTCAGCGTCGGCTGTCGTTGCAGCGCCGCATCGAGCAGTTGAGTGCAGGTCTCAGTCGTTTGGGATTTGACGCCAGACCTGACTCGGCCGTGTTTTCCATGGTGCTCGGTCGCCCTGAAACCGCCTTAAGAGTAGCGAGTGTGCTCAGAGAAGCGGGGGTGTTGGTGAAGGCCATTCGCCCTCCGACAGTTCCCGAAGGCACCAGCCGGCTGCGTCTTTCGGTGAGCGCGGGACACAGTGAAGGTGATGTCGAAGTCCTTTTGCATGCGATTGGCCTGCGGCACACAAAAATTCCATCAACCCCAGAGAGCGTTGTTTTTCAATGACAACACAAAGAACGAAAGAGTTTTTGGCGCTCGATGCGGCCCACCTGTGGCACCCCTTTACGCAAATGCAGTTGTGGCTCGATGATGAACCTCTGGTCATCGAGCGGGGTGAAGGCAATTGGCTCATCGATGTCGATGGAGGCCGCTGGCTCGATGGAATTTCGTCGCTCTGGGTCACCGTGCATGGTCATCGCAAGGCGGCGATTGACGAGGCCGTCGTCGCGCAATTGGGCAAGGTGGCGCACAGCACGTTGCTGGGCCAAGCCTCGGTGCCCAGCATCGAATTGGCGGTTAAACTCGCCAGTATCGCTCCGGCAGGCCTCCATCGCGTTTTCTATTCAGACTCAGGCAGTACCGCGGTCGAAATCGCGGTAAAGATGGCGTACCAGTACTGGCAACTGGAAGGTCGCACCGAGAAACGCACCTTCGTCGCCTTGCGCGAGGCCTACCATGGCGACACCATCGGTTCCGTTTCCATCGGTGGCATGGACCTGTTTCATCAACGTTTTCGACATCTGCTTTTCCCCGTGGAACGAGTGGAAACGCCGCACCCCTATCGCTGGAAAGGAACGGACGCGCTTAACGAATCGATTGCCCAAGTGCGGGCGTTGTTTGAAAGACGGGCGCATGAAGTAGCGGCTTTTGTGGTTGAGCCTCTGGTGCAAGGCGCCGCTGGCATGTTGATGCAGCCGCCGGGGTGGCTCTCGCAAATCGAAAAATTGTGTCGCCAGCACGATGTTTTGCTCATCTGTGACGAAGTGGCCACTGGCTTTGGCCGCACCGGTACCCTCTTCGCGGTGGAACAAGAAGGCGTGCGCCCTGACTTTTTGTGCCTCGCCAAAGGGCTCACTGGGG